>JAPUKX010000303.1 GCA_027295435.1 Planctomycetota bacterium
TCCCGCTCCGGCCGGGCAGCGCACGGCGATCTCCAACCAGCGGGCGTTGCCGTTGAAGGCAGCGGCTCCGAAGTCCAGCTGCACCGTGAACCGGCCGTCGGTGACGGTGACGTTGATGACGAACAGCGTGCCCCCGATCTGAGTCGGGCCGAGGGCGGCATCCCACAGGCTGAACTGGAAGTCGCAGGTACTGTTGACCGGCACGCCGCCTTGATCGAGTTGGCCTTGGTAGGTGAAGACGGTGCCGGCGGGCGTCACACCCGCGGCGCCACCTTGCCCCCCGGCCAATACGGCAATGGACCCGACGGCCCGGCTCGCCAAGGCGAGCAACATCAGCGCCTGGTAGTTCCTTCGCATGATCATTTCTCCATTTCTTTGAATAGATAACCCGTCAGACACTCTTTCGCCGGAGGCTCCCGAATCAAGCCGCGACGTCACACCTCCGGCTGGGCATCTTGAGGGCCTTCTTCCCCATCAACCTCGCCGCAACGACGACGGTCTCACTTGTACCAACGCATTTCATAATGAAGCGCCAGGCCCGGCCGGTCAAGGAAAAAATGCGTGGATTGCGGGCGGGGATGACAAAGCCGTCCCCCGGCGGAGCCGGGGGCTGGGGCGTGAAGATGTTTTGCGGAGGGAGTATTTGACCGCGACCACTCCCGATGGAATCGGGACGGCTTTATGGAAGAAGTTCGGTGTTTCGACGCGTCGGCGTTTCGCTCACTGGGCGGGGCGCATCTGGGCGAGCGCATCGGGAATCTCATCGGCCAAGTCCATGGCGAGCATGCCGGCGGCGCCGTGACGGGCCGCCCAGCGGTCGGCCGCGAGCCCGTGCAGATACACGCCCAGCCGGGCGCAGTCATACAAGCTCAGCGCATTCGGCTGCTCGACAGCCCTTGGCGCGGAGCCGCCTGTCTGATGTGCAATGTAATGCTGAGCGATCAATGCTGCGATCACGCCGGTGAGCACATCGCCGGTGCCGGCGGTGGCCAGGGCGACGTTGCCAGTGGTGTTCGTCCACGTGTTGATGCCGTCGCTGACCACTGTGCCGGGGCCTTTGAGCACAACGACGCACCCGACCCGGCGAGCAAGCTCTTGTGCCGCGGCCGGCCGTGCGGTGCGATCGATGGGATCGGCCTCGATTCTCAACGCGGCCGCCAGCCGCTTGTATTCGCCGGGATGAGGCGTCAGGACGGCCTGGGCTCGAAAGTCGCGTTGAATCTCCGCTATGTGTGACAAGGCGTTCAAGGCGTCCGCGTCGATGACCATCGGCAGATCGGCCCGAGTAATGAGGCGAACCATAATGCGACGCTGCGGCTCGTCAGCGCCGAACCCCGGGCCGGCGGCCAGACACGCATACTGAGGCAGGTATTGATCCAAAAGTTCAGCGACCTCACTGGGCTGGAGCCGGCCGTGTCGATCCACGGGCAGTGCCAGGCCGGTTGCGGACGGCGCGACCGAGAGCGCGGCGTGCAGCAACGGTTGGGGCACGGCCAGGACCGCCAGGCCCGCGCCGGTCCGAAGCGCTCCGATGGCAGCGAGGGCCGGCCCGCCCAGCATCACTTGAGGCGCGGCGGCCTGGCCACCCAGAACGCACACCGTCCCGAACGTGCCCTTATGCCCATCACCCGGCCGCGGCGGAAGTGGGGGAAGATCGCCAGTCATATCCTCGCGCTCAATTGAGCAAGAGCTGAGATTCTTTTTCTGGCAGTGCCAACACCGTGTCACCCCGTCGGTTTACATCGTCTGCATTTGTCCGATGCTGAATGTTGTCCGCCGGGCCCTTCCCGGGGCTCGCCTTGGGCTGCCTTGGCGCCTCCATGAAGTCCGGGCTGTCGGAGACGCGTGCTGCCGCAATCAGGACTTTGGGTGTTGGAAGCGTACCAGTTCAGCGCGTTTGAAGGAACACCCCATCCGATCTGCCAGCGGAGCTCGAGGATCGTGCCGGCCGGACGCCTGTCGGACGGTCCGGCAACCGCGGTGTCACGGCCGGGGATCCACCTGCACGGAAGTGCCTTGCCCGTCGGGGCACCATGACTGTGTTGGGGCACGGTGTCCCCGGACCCGTGGCACCAAATGCTCACCCGGTCTGATCCGACGGGGCCGGGGGTTCTTTCGCCTGTTCATAGCCGACGTCGAGCACATCGATTTCGAGATTGCCCATCAACATCAAGGTCGAGGCAAGCTCGGAACCGAGCCCGCCGTCGCCCAGGCGAGCGGTCGCGATAAGAACGTGCGCGGCGTGGTAGCGGCTCGGAAGCGTCGCATCGAAATCAACCCATGCCCCGTCGATCAGTGCCTGGGTCCACATGTGCCAGCCAAAGATGTCGCGCTCGCCGAGGAACGAATCCACGTAAATCAGTCCGATGGCGACACGGGCCGGAAACTTCTGGGCCCGCAGCATTGCGCACAGGAGCACCGCGTGCTCCGAGCAATCGCCGGTTTTCATCCGAGCGGTTTCCGAGGCCGTAGCAAACGCGGTATCCAGGGATTTCACATTCACGTGGCGGTGAACCAAGGCCCGCATCGCTTCCGCCCTGGCCATTGGATCGTCGCCAGCGTCACGGACCGCACCGGCCGCCAGCTTCTGAATCAAATCGTCTGTCGAATCGACCATCGCGGACCACTCCAGATACGACGCGTCGCTCGCCTCGGCGGCCCCGGCCGGCTGGTTGTGGTTGATGTCGATGGTGACCGTGGCCGTCGTTGGGTCGTCACCAGCCGCAAACCGCTGGGCGCCGGCGGTCGGAAGCTCGGGCATCGTCCCCTCTTGCACGTGCAGCCGAAGCGTAGCGGTCGTGCAAGCCCGCGCATTGTCGATGGGCTGTTTGGGCTTGATGAAGGTCTTGACCAAAAGTTCAACTCCCCCGCCCTCGGCCAGCGCATCGGCCTTCGTCGCGATCCGTGTGATCATCTTTCCGAATGCGGGGGCCCGCAGCTCCTCATAGACCAGATATCCGTCGGCGGAAAACTTCTGAATCGCTTCGAACGGAGTGACGTTTGTGGTCGTCTTCCAGACGGTGACGGGTATCGTCCGGCCATCGAACTCGATGGTCCCCTCCCCTTCGTAGACATGCTGGTATGACACGGGTTCTATCCCGTTATGTGCCTCAATGGTGCGATAGGTGATCTCCTTCGCTGCGGCCCGGCGGCGTTCGAGGCAGTAGCGATGCACGGCCATCGGCGTCAGCCACTCTCCCTCGGGAAGCGGAAGCTCTTTGACGGCCTCGCGGTCGCCTTGACGGGTGGTGTGGACGACGTGGTCTTCTTCAAACCGCCACACCGAATCAACCCATTGCAGGGACATGTTCTGACCGGACTTCAACCACCGTGGCTCTCCCGCGTGCGTTTCAAGGAAGGTTGACCGAAACCCGATTTTCGTCTGGGTGCTCCCGCGACCGATGCGCAGATGGACTTCGGTCGCTGTGCGATAGCGTTCGCCATCGGAGTGAACGGAGTCGAACATCCACCCGGCCTTGGCGCCAGCCATCTCAACCGTGTACCAATGCTCTTGGACGAGCTGCCAGTCGGCAACATTGTTGTCGGCCTGGGCGTATGCCGGCGCCACTGAAGCCGCCAGCAGAAGCGACCACAAGCAGATGGCTGTCCAATGTCGATCACGGGTCATGGCTCGCCTTCCGAAAATTAAGAGTTCGCGACGGGAAAAGGACTCAATACCCAGGATGCACAGGGCACGGAGAAGAAGTCATGCGCTCGTCAATCCCCAGTGAGCAGATCATCGAATCCGTCTACTTTCTTCCCGTCAAACCCTCCCTCCGTGTTCTGGGTGCTCTGGGTGGTTCATTTGCTTTGGGATTTTCCAGAGAGATCGTAGGACATCAGGCTTTCATTGAGGACGCAGGAGAGGGAAGAGAATCACATCGCGGATGCTGGTGGAGTTGGTCAGGAGCATCACAACGCGGTCGATACCCAGGCCCAAGCCGCCGGCCGGGGGCATCCCCACGCGCAGCGCGTGCAGGAAGTCCTCGTCACGGGATCGAAACGTCTGC
>JAPUKX010000304.1 GCA_027295435.1 Planctomycetota bacterium
GAAGCCGAGGTCCTCCACGGTCCCCTCCACATCGCCGATCTGAACCCAGTCGCCGATCTGAAACGGGCGATCGACGATGACGGTCACGCTGCCGAAGAAGTTCTCCAGCGTATCGCGCGCCGCGAAGGCGAAGCCGATGCCGCCTATCCCCAAACCGGCCAGCAACGGGGCGATCTCGATCTTCAAACTGTCGGCGATGTAGATCAGGCCGAAGATGAAGATGAATATCTTGACCGTCTTGCGCACGAGCGGAACGAGCAGATCGTCGATCTTTGTCTCCGTCTTGGCCGCTTTGGAGGCGAAGAACTCTGCCACGAGATCGGTGATGCGGAATGCCGCCCACACCCCGGCGAGCATGGCGAAGAACCGGACCGCCGGCAGCAGCACCTTCAGCGCCTCGCTGGGAAGGTCCAGCAGGCGAATCGCCACCAGCCAGAACAGTGCCGCCACGGCCAGACCAAACGGTCGGACCGTCTTTCGAATGGTTTCCGTCGTCGCTTCACCTTCTTTGCGGGCGATGATCCGCCGCGAGAACATCGTCGCCAGGAAGCGCACACAAAGATCGAGTATCACCCCGATAAGGATTAGGGCGAAGAGTCCGATCCACTGCCAGTACTTCACCTTCAAGAACTTGCCGTCAACCAGCGCATCGGGCAGCTTGCTCTCAAACCACAGCGTCAGGCTGCGCTCGGTCACGTCAACCAGACCCTCCTTCACCGACAGGTGCCTGACACGATCGCGCAGCTCACTGATACCGGCTACCGTCTCGGCTGAGAACTTCCACCAGCCGTCTTCGGTCTTGGCCAGAACGATCTGGTGATCGCCGATGTCGGCCTGCCAGTTCACCCAACTGTGAGCGGGGTAGCGGGGGAAGAAGAGGTACTCGGTGAGGTCGGCGTGCTGTGCGCCGGTGGCAAGGACATCGGCCGAGGGATGCTGCCAGTACCGAACCTCTTCAATGCGATTGAGAACATCGAACAGTCGATCAGCGTTATCGCGGGCCGTTTCCTCTCCCTCGATGGTCAGGTCGAGGCACTTGACGGCCTGCTCCTCATCAACCGGCTCGTTCATCGCAGTGATGAACGTGCGCAGAGTTGACGCAGGGCTATCAAACGCCTTCGGGACGGGCTTGGGCGGCGGTGGCTGCGGCTGGGTCGTCGGTTCGGTGGGCTGTGCTGCAGGTGCGTCAGCCCCGGTTGCCTGCGGATCATCCTGGGCGAGGCAGTGGGGCACAACATACAGCCCAACCCCCACCGCCAGCACCATGAAAAGTCGCCGGGTCTGCTTGGCCATGTCCCACATGCTACCGCCGATCCGCACCGAGGTGCCCAGTTTGAGACCGCTCCCACGTTTGAGCCTGTAAAGCCGCGACCAGCGGTCGCGGGCCCGCCACGGTCGGGTGCGAGCTATCATTGGCCGATTGCACCATCACAAGGGAAGGCGTATGAGAGGTCCGGTCACCGCGAAGATTGGTTTGGTCCTGTGCCGGATCGTGGTGCCGATGTGGGTGCTCACGGGCGCGGTGTTCAAGCTCATCGAAAGGAGCCCGCGAACACTGCCCCGGGAGACGATTCTCAACGTCGCCGACGGATTGGGCCTCCACCTGTATGGGCTGCTCGCCACCCTGATCGCGCTGGAGTTCCTGGCCATCGCGGTGATGGTGTTCCTGGGGCGGTTCGCGCGGGCGATGGCGTTGTTCATGCTCACAGCGTTCTGTCTGATCCTGCTCGGTGAGCTCGTGGGTGGGAACTTCACCGATTGTGGCTGTCTGGGTGCGAATTCGCCGCCGCCGTGGGTGATGCTCGCCATCGACGGCGCGCTGCTGGCCGGGGTGCTGCTGTTCAAACCGACGCCAGCGGCCGCCGCGCGGGTGGGCCGCGGGCCGGTGGTGACTGCCCTCGTCGTCATACTCGCCGGCTTGGGCACCAGCTTCGGTCTCGTGATTCCAGCCGGTCGGGCGCCCGAGACAACCGTTGGGAACGGACCGGTGCAACCAGACGGTCCGACGGTCAATCCGGCACCTGCGGCGCTACCTGGATATTGGTTCGCCAGCGAAGTCGAGTCTTGGATCGGCAAGCCGTGGCAGGAAATCGATCTGTTCACGTACATGCGGAAATGGCCCAAGGAAATGGACAGCGCCAAGCGCTACGTCGTGTTCTATAGCCGGACCTGCGACCACTGCGAGGCGATGTTCTGGGAAGACCTGACCGATCCTGTGCTGGGCTCGATGGTGACGGCGGTTGAGGTTCCCCAGAGCAAGAGCGTCCTGACAAGCTCCGACGCTTGGCCGATGCCGGCCACCGAATGCGAGCTGCTGGCTCTTCCGCTCGGGTGCGACTGGATCATCACCGCACCGCTGACCATCACCGTCGAGAACAGCAACGTTACATGTACCACGGAAGGCGATCACATCCAGTGCATGGGGCTGGCGGATTGACTGTGGGGCCAGGGCCGAACGAGCCCGCGGTCAGCCCAGAAGTCACCGGCCGACAACGGCCTCAAGCTGCTTTGCGGAATCGAGCAGGATCCACGCGCTGAGAAGTTCAGGCCGGCCGGTCGTCACCATCGCGTTGTGCAGCAATGTCTCAGCGTAGTGATACGCTTCGGGCGTTTCGGCGAGCAGAAACACGTGCAACGACCAGGGGCGATTGGTCGCATTGTCCGGCTGGGTGTTGTGAAGGTGCCAGTCGCGGACGGTTATTGCGCGGCGGGCCCAGTCGTCACGATTGTGTAGGCGGGCCAGACCCCACAGCGCGTGCAGCCCACAAAGCTCCGCCTCGGTCCACACCTCGATCGCAGTGAACCGCCCGTGCGGCCACAATGACCCCTCCGTCGGCTCCTCAAGGAGCGGATCCACCTCGATGTCCGTCTCGACCAGCGCCCACCACAGCCCGACCTCGGCGGGGGGGATCGGGTCCGGGAGCGGCCCCGGCGAGAGGCCGCAGACCACAGCCGCAAACGGCCGCTCAATTGACGCCGTTCCACTGACCGGTGGAGCAGTCGCCGCCGGCGCTGCGATCGCCCGCAGATGTGATACCCACTGTGACAAACTATGCCTCGGCATCGCCTACCACTATGGCCCGCCTCAGCGGCCACCGCAACCTTCGACGCTCGGCTCGCAGGTCGCGGAGGCATCCACGGCTTTCGATTGCGTGTCATCGCGCCGCTGTACGAGCGGCGGCTAGACTGAGCACGTATCGTCGAGCCTGGGAGACCCCTGATGACCATGCCGCTGGCGCCCGTCCTGGAGAGAATTGATGCCGAGTTCGACCAGGCGCTCGATCGCCTCTGCGCGCTTCTGCGGATTCCCAGCGTCAGCACCGACCCGGCCCACCGAACCGACACCCAACGAGCGGCCCGGCTGCTCGCTGATGACCTCGCCTCGATCGGCTTCCAAGCGGAGGTCCATGACACGCCCGGCCAGCCGATGATCACAGCCCATTGCCCCGGCCCAGCGTCCGGCACGGCGCCGCACATCCTCTACTACGGCCATTACGACGTTCAGCCGCCCGACCCGATCGATATGTGGGACAGCGGCCCCTTCGAGCCGACGATCGCCGACGGCCCGCACGGCAGGCGGCTCATCGCCCGCGGCGCCGTGGATGATAAGGGGCAGCTAATGACCTTCATTGAAGCGTTTCGGGCCTGGCAGGCGGTGCACGGCGCATTGCCGGTGAAGGTGACGGTCCTGCTGGAAGGCGAGGAGGAATCGGGCAGCCCGAGCCTTGAGCCGTTTCTTGAAGCAAACAAGGAGGCGCTCGCCGCGGACGTCTGCATGATCAGCGATACCGGGATGTGGGATATCGATACCCCTGCCATCACCTACATGCTGCGCGGGCTGGTCTATGTAGAGGTCGCGCTGCATGGGCCGAGCCATGACCTGCACTCGGGGATGTACGGCGGGGCGGTGATCAACCCCGCAAACGAGCTGACGCGGATCCTCGGAGAGCTGAAAGATGACCGCGGGGTCGTGCAGATTCCGAAGTTCTATGACGACGTGCTTGAGCTGAGCGACGCCGAGGCGGACCAGTGGGCGAAGCTCGGGTTTGATGAGGCGGTATTCCTCGCCAGTGCCGGCCTGAGAACACCCGTCGGCGAGGTTGGGCGCAGCTCGATCGAGCGCATCTGGTCACGGCCGGCGTGTGACATCAACGGGATCTGGAGCGGCTATATCGGCAAAGGCGCTAAGACCATCATTCCCGCCCGTGCTTCAGCCAAGCTGAGTTTCAGGCTGGTACCCCAGCAGGACCCAGGCAAGATTTACGACGGCCTCATCGCCTTTCTGAACCGGCGAACGCCGCCAGACTGTCGATGGGAGTTCAAATCCCACGGCGGCAGTCCGGCTGTGCGCGTCGGCACCGAATCGCCCTATCTCGAAGCGGCGATGCGAGGCCTGGAATCAACCTTCGGCCGCAAGCCGGTGCTCATGGGCTGTGGAGGCTCCATCCCCGTGGTCGGATCGATCCAGCGGATACTCGGGTTCGACTCGTTGCTGGTGGGGTTCGGCCTGGAGGACGATCGCGTGCATTCACCCAACGAGAAGTTCGAGCTGCGATGCTTTGAGATGGGGATGAAGTCGCAGGCCGCGATTCTCAGTGAGTTCGCGGTGATGCCGACGCGCCGCGGGGCCGAGACGCGGACCGCAGTCGGGTAACCACCAGAAGCCCCCCGGAAAAGCCGCCGGCTATGGGAGTGTGGACCGACGCCACATGACTCTTCGTGAGTGCGTTTTGCGTCCCATGTGGGAAAACGCCCCGTTAGGCCGCGTTGGCCTGTTGGACTTCCGATACCACTTGCTGATCGTCTTGCGGCTGGGTGGAAGCCTGGCCCTTGGGCTCGGTCGCCTCCGCGTACCGCTGCTCATCCTCGCGACGCAGGGCGCGAACCTCCTCGACCAGCCTCTGCTGCTCGAGTTCGAAATGAAGTATCTTTGCGAGCATCGCCAGGCACTGGAGGACCGTCAAGCCGGCAATGAAGCCGATACCGATCCAGACCTCGACAGGCAAGCTCGCGAAGAACATGCAGGCAGCATCGGCCGACCGTGGCCGGAACTTGACCCGCCGGGCCGTGCCCACCCGGCCGGCAGGAGCGGTGCTACAGTTGTCCATGACGGTTCGGCAACTGGCCGTCGCGATGATCGCGACCCTGACCGCTGTGGTCTCCACCGCTACGGCCCAGGGTGGCGATGTTGAGGTCCAATTGGAACAATTCGGCGTCGGGTCCGCATTTCGACCAGGCGACGTCGTGGCGATCCGCTTGAGCCTGACCAGCTCCCTGGACGAGGCGACACCATGCTGGGTGCAGTGGGAGGTCCCCAACGCGGAAGGCGATATCGCCGAATACGGCCGATCGGTCACCCTCAGTCCGGGCACGCCCGCCCCGATATGGCTGTACGCACCGATTCCGCCGCAAGCCTCCGCCCAGACCATCTGGACCATCCGGGTGTTCGAAGAACGAGACGGCCGGCGGCGGGGCGAGCTGGGCGGGAAGCGTATCGCGGCCTCCGCGACCGGGCAGGTGGATATTGACACCGGCATGATCGCCGTGATCGGCCGGGCCCGGATGCGTCTCGACGACTACGCCACTCCACGCGGGCCCTGGAGCCGGGCCAACCCTCCCGGAGCGCACGAAGGAGTTCGGATCGTCTCCGGCATCAGGCCACGCGAGTTGCCTGACCGGTGGGAAGGGCTCAAGGCCTTCGAAGCGGTAGTATGGTCCGACGCGCTGCCCCAGGAGTTGCGGGTCGATGCGGCCGGCGCGCTGCGGGAGTACATTCGCCGCGGCGGGCATCTAGTGATCACTCTTCCCCAGACGGGCAATCCCTGGGGTCTGGGCGCCGTCGGTCAGACCTACCTGGATGATCTGCTCCTGCCGAACGCCCCGCGCAAGGACGAGGCTGTGCGGCTGTCCGAGCTTGTCACGGTGCTGTCGAAGTCCCCGAGGGTCCTGCGGGACATTGAGCTGAGCATTCGTGTGTTCAAGGAAATTGGTGGCGACTTCGATGCCATCGGCAATCACTACGAGCCGCTTATCGCGCTGCCGGACGGGCGGGTGATTGTCGTTCAGCGCACCTTCGGGTTCGGGCGGATCACGATCCTCGGCATCGATTTGTCATCGCAGCAACTCGCAAGCATGGGTTT
>JAPUKX010000305.1 GCA_027295435.1 Planctomycetota bacterium
CAAGCCGATGCCCCTGCGCGAAGCTCTCCAAGAGCCTGAGAAACAGATCATCCTCGCCGCGCTCGAGGCGAACAACTGGAATCGCCAGCAGACCGCCGAACAGCTCGATATCAACCGCACGACACTGTACAAGAAGATCAAGCAGTACGGCCTGGAAGCCTACGGCCAGGCAGGGTGAGCAAAGGCTTGAGGCTTGGGCCGGCGCTCGCTGCGCATGTGACCATAACCTCGCCCGCAAGGGCGAGGCGGCGGTTGTCCGTTGTCCTCTTGAGGGGAGGCGACCTTTGCCGCGACCACCGATCGTGCCTTTATGCGGAGGTGGGTCCGTGGCCGGCGATGCGCGGTGTGTCCGATGACCCACGCTATCGCTTACAAATCACCATGCCTGGCGATCGCGGTGTCTTCGTAGGCGGCGAGCCGGCGGCGGTAGAGCTCGTGCTTGGCGCATTCCAGCGTGCCGATGATATCGGCGTAGTTTGAATACGACTCGTTTTCGGGCCGATCCACGCCCCACGCCTTACGAAGGATCTGCGTGATCACATAGTTGGCGTGGCCCTTGCGGCGATCGGCCGGCTGGCGGGCGAGTGACTCGGCTAACTGTTTGATCTGCGGGTCGTAAACTGGGCGGTCGGAGGAGGGGATGTACGGCATACGGCGAAGATACGGCCCAGCGCGCGGTAATACAAGTATGAAGCCCACGGGCTCGAGTCCGTCGGCTTCAGTCACTGTTGCGCAGCGAAAAGCGACTCATCGGGCGTCTTGGTTGGGGGCACGCCGAGGTAGGTAAGCGTTTCGTCGATGATGTCGCGGACGACCGGGCCAGCGATCGCGCTGCCGAAGTGACCGCGTGACTTGTCTGGATCGTCGATCACGCAGAGGACGACGATGCGCGGAGCCTCGTATGGCGCCCCGGCAATGAAGCTGGAGATGTAGCGATCTTCGTAGTAGCCGCCGCCAGTGGGCTTGGGAAGCTGAGCCGTCCCGGACTTGCCGAACAGTTGGTAGCGTTGCGACTGGGCTAGCCGGCCTGTGCCCTCGATCATCACTTCGCGCAGCACTTGACGCACGAGTTGGGCAATTGATTCCGGGACGACTTGATGGTGGAAGCGGTATTGCTCGTCCTCTTGAGTGCGGGCGGTGATGTACAGATCGGGCAGTGTGCCGTCCCTGGCAAAGACGCTGAAGGCGCGGACCATCTGCACGGGGGTGACGGCGATCTCGTGCCCGATCACGACCGAGGTTTGGGTGTAATGGTTCCAATTCTTCGGGGTGGTGACCAGCCCGGCGGACTCGCCCGGCACGCCACATCGCGTCTTGGCGCCGAAGCCGAAGCGCAACACCGCCTCGCGCATCTCATCATGGCTGAGGCGCTCGGCCACGATGGCCATACCGCTGTTGATTGACCTGACCAGCACGGTGCGCCAACTGACGGGTCCGTGGGTATGGATGTCGCGGATTCGCCGGCCGCGACTGGTGCGATACGATCCTTCCGTCGGGGTGGGGATGATCTCATCAGGCTCAGCCTTGGCGAGTTCGGTGGCGACGGCCCAGATGAACGGCTTGAATGTTGACCCCGGCTCGTAGGGATCGGTGACACAGCGGTTGCGGCCCAGCGCCGGCTGAACATCGCGCATAGGGTCGGCGGCGAGTTGATCCCACCCGGGCCTGGTGTTGAGCACATCACACATGGCCATGATTTCGCCGGTCCGGCAGTTCAGGACGACAACCCGCCCGCCGCCGGCGTTATGCTTCTCGACCGCCACACGGAGTCGTTGTTCGGCGTGTTGCTGGATGACTAGGTCGATGGCGAGCCGAACGTCCCGGCCTTCAATGCCGGGCAGGTAGCCCTGCGGCTCGATCCACAGAACCCTGCGTCTGGCGTCGCGGACGTAAGTCAAACGTCCCTGGCGGGGGCCAAGGGCCGAATCGAAGGCGTGTTCCAATCCGCCGAGGCCGGTGTGCTCGAACCCCACCATACCGATCACGGTCGCCGCGACACTGCCGTGCGGATAATGGCGGACCAATCGCGGCTCCAGGGCCACCCCGGGCAGGCGGGCCCGGCGGATCGCGGCCACCTGCCAGTCCTCCAGCAGATGGTCGATCACCACATATTGCCGATCCGCGCGCTGGAGGATCTTCTTGTCGATCTCGATGGGATCCTCGCCGAGCACAGCCCCAAGATCGACGGCGAGCGTCGGGGCATCGACCATCTGTGTGGGATCGACAAACAACCGATACCCCATCGTGCTGGTGGCGATGAGACGGTTGCGTGCGTCGAGCAGATTGCCTCGTCTGGCGAACTCCGGGCGGCTGGAGACCGGAGGCGTAACGGCCTGTAGAAGCTGCGCATCGGGGTTCAGTTTCAGTTGCGCGACCCGCCCCAATAGCCCAAGCATCGCCAGGACCAAGCCCAGGACAAGCAACCTGGCCCCTGCCGCCGCCCGGTCCGATTGCGCGTGACGAGTTTCGTTGGGAACAGCAATCGGACTACCCGCCCCAATCGAAGTCGATGGCTGGCGCATTCGTGTGCGACGCCAGGTGCGTCTGTGTCGGCTCGCTCTCAACGGCACGAATCAGAATCGGGGTCCACGAGCCGCCGAGCCCGGCCATGGCCAGGCGCACCTGATCGGGCTGACACCGCACGGCAATCTCGCTGCGCAGTTTCCATAACACCTGTTCACCATCAAGCAGCCGCTGGTGGAGCAGCGCCGATTCGTGGGCCGTCTCGATGCGTTGCTGGCGAATGGCCAAGAGTGCACATGCGGTCGCACCCATGACCAGGATGATGAGCAGAAGCTTGGCAAACATGGCAGGCCGTTTTCCTTCGCGACCGGGCTTCGGTCCCCGGGCAGAGCCCCCTGGCAGAGCCGGGGGCTACAAACTGGGCGGAACTTTGATCACCGTTCCAACCTGGAGGGTGTCCGGGTCGCTGATCACGTTGCGGTTCAGCTCGTAAAGCTGCCGCCATCGGCCGGCGGAATGAAGCAGGCGCTGGGCGACCACCGAAAGCGAGTCACCCCGCTTGATGGTGTACGTGCGAGATCGGTCGGCGCCGCCGGAGGAGGCGGCGGGGTTGCTTCGGTCGTCGCCAGCCAGGGCGTCGGCCTTGGGGATGCGCAGTTTTCGGCCGGCTCGCACCATGTCGGGGTCCGCAATGTCGTTGAATCGTGCGAGCTCTGACACCCTCAGAACGTCTCCATAGTACTGCTGGCAGATTGATGACAGCGATTCGCCGGGTCGCACCTTGTGGAATGTGATGGAAACCTCGCCGGCCTGATTTGAGGTCGCCCCGATTGCGGGCGGTGAGCTTTCCTCAAGGGTGGGCATGAGAATCAGGGGAGGGTCGATGTGAGATTCGCGCTGTTGCGGGGCGCTGACGGTTGGGCTCGGGAATTGAGTGGTCGTGACCGCTGGCGGCCCCTGCGACGGTTCGATTCTTTGTGGGGGGTCCAAGACGTCGCTGTTGATCTGCAAGTCAATCAGTTCCGGCCCGAGGTGGGGTGTCGGGGTTTCAGCCACGGCGCTGGGCGGAACGAGGTTGGCGGGCTCTTGAGTTCGGGCGACGGAAAGGTGATCGGAAATGAGGATTCCGACGAAGAGGATCAGGCCAAACCCAACCACCAGGGCCACCTTGTTTTCACGTGTCATATGGTGAAGCGTCCATGCTGCGTCGCTGCGTCGGCGGATCGGGTACCGTCGGCGCGGCATCCTGGGTGACCGGGCCGTCAACCTTGACAACCCGTAGTTTAGCCGAGCGCGACCGAGGGTTGGCGGCGATCTCGCTGGCGGTCGCGGTGATCGGCCGCTTCGTGAGTCGCGTGGCGTGGCCTCGCTGGGCCAGCTCGGCAAAGGCTCGCTTGACCAAGCGGTCTTCGAGGCTGTGAAAGCTGATGACCGCCACTCGCGCGCCCCGATTCAGCCAGCCTCCCTCGTTGACCTTCCCGGCACCTTCAAGAACCTGCTCCAGGAGTGAGCCAAGGGCGGCCAACTCATCGTTGACCGCGATTCGAAAGGCCATGAAGGTCCGCGTGGCTGGATGCATCCGCGACCGGCGGGCCCGTGAGCCGTAAGCCTCCTGGACCACTTGTGCAAGCTGTGCGGTAGAACGAATCGGCTCCCGTTGTCGAGTTTGTGCAAGTTTTCGGGCGATCTTTCGGGCCAGGGGGTCCTCGCCGTAGCGGGCGATGACGTCCGCCAGCTCCCGTTCGGTCAGCGAGGCGATGAGGTCCGCCGCGGTGACCGGTCCGTGGGGGTCGTAGCGCATGTCTAACGGGCTGTCGGCGGAAAAGCTGAAGCCGCGTCGAGGGTCGTCCATCTGCTGGGAGCTATATCCCAGGTCAGCCAGGACCGCATCCGTACGCAGGCCGAGCGCCTCGAGGCGCCGGGGGGCCTCAACGAAGTTGGCATGGATCGGTTCGAACCGCCCTGACGCCTGCCGGACCCGCTGACAGGAAAACTCAAGTTGGGCGGGATCGACGTCGAATCCGATAACTCTGCCATCGGGCTTGACTGCTTCAGCCAGGGCTAGGCTGTGGCCGCCCTGCCCGACCGTACAGTCCACGACGATCTCACCCGGGCTCAGATCGAGCAGCCGCATGGTCTCGGCCAGCAGGACCGGGATGTGTTGGGCGTCGTCGTGCACAGGTATGGAGGCGCTGAGTTTAGCCGCTCGCTCGCGGAGCCGCGCGTCTCGTGATAGGGTTATTCATGGCACAGCCGGCGCCAAAGCTGATTATTCGGACGCAAAGGAGCTGCACAATGTTTGCGCGATTCGCGGCACTGGTGCTCTTGGTGACGGCTGTGGCGGGGTGCGCGCGGCTGCGGTTCGTCATCGATGCTGTGCCCGCGGTCGATGAGCTGACCGAGACGGAGGTGCTGCGAGACGATGGCGCAGGCTGGTCGGCAGCAAAGATTGCGCTAATAGACATCAGGGGTTTGATCGTTGACGCCGAATCTCGCCGGTTTCTACGACCCGGTGAGAACCCGGTGGCGCGGTTTGTCGAGTCGCTGCGAAAGGCCGAGGCCGATCGACGCGTCAAGGCGATTATCGTTCGCATCAATTCGCCCGGCGGAGCCGTCACCGCCACCGACGTGCTCTACCGCGAGCTGAAGGACTTCAAGCAGCGAACGAGCAAGCCGGTTGTGATCCTTATGGGCGACGTGGCGGCGTCCGGCGGATATTACCTGGCGTGTGGCGGCGATGAGATCATCGCCCATCCGACCACCATCACCGGGTCCATCGGCGTCATCATTCAGACCTTCAACTTCTCCCAAGGCATGGGAAAGATCGGCATCCGCGCCGATGCGATCACGTCCGGCCCCAACAAGGCGGCGGGATCTCCTTTCGAGCCAATGCCGCCGGAGCACCGGGCGCTGCTGCAAGGCCTGGTCGATGAGTTCTACGACAACTTCCTCGCGGTTGTGGTCGAGAACCGTCCCGATCTCGCTCAAGATGACCTGGCGTGGATCAGCGATGGGCGAGTGGTCACTGGCCGCAAGGCTGCTGAAGTCGGGTTGATTGATCGCCTCGGTGGCCTGCGCGATGCGTTTGAGGCCGCCAAGGCCCGGGCCGGCGTGGCGAAGGCGAAGCTCGTCAAGTACCATCGCCTGCTCGAACATGTTGGCAGTGCCTATTCGCAGGTCCCTTCCACCGCCACAACCGAGATCAATCTTTTTCAGCTGAACCTGGCCGACCACCCCTTCGTTTCACCTGGCTTTTATTACCTATGGGACGCGTCGATACCCTAGGGCCCGCTGCGCGGACCGGTTGCGTCGGCGATGATGCCGGGCGGAAACGGTTCGCCCAGCGGCCCATACAGTGCGAAGGAGACTTTCTTGATGACGCAGATTCCAACCCCTCCGCAAGCGCCGGGGCCCATCGGTCCTCTGCCGGAGTTGCCGGGGGCCACGGCCGGTCTGGTGCTGGGCATTTGCAGCATCGTGTTCAGCGGACCGATCATCGGTCTCATCCTGGGGTTTCTCGGATTCCAGAAGTCACGTGAGGCCAAACAGACCGCCGCGATGAATCCAGGCATCTACGCGAATGCCGGGATCGCCCAGGCCGGCTACGTGTGCAGCATCATTGGGCTTTGCCTGGGAGCGGTGACCACGCTGTGCGGCTGCGGATACTTCATCGTCATCATGTTGGCCATCGTCGGCGGCGCAGCCGGCGGTGGGTTCTCGCCGTAGCCTCCGCGCCGCACGGACCGGCACGCTGAGCGCCGGCACAAAATACCCAGCACCCGGCGGTTTCGAGAGCAAGACGCCCACGGACTTGAGTCTGTGGGCCTTGTTCATCAAATCGTTTGCGGGTTACGGATCATTGGCCCCCGGCAAGCCGGGGGCTATGTGGGCGAGGTTCGAGTCACAACCCCAGCAACATGCGCTGGGGGTTCTCGATGCAGTTCTTCACATGCACGAGGAAACCGACAGCTTCGGCGCCGTCCACGATGCGGTGATCGTAGCTGAGCGCGAGATACATCATCGGGCGCAGGACGATCTGGCCGGGGGTGCCAGGGTCCTCGACGGGGCGGTTGGTGATGTTGTGCATGCCGAGGATGCCGGACTGCGGCGGGTTGAGGATGGGCGTGGAGAGCATGGAGCCGTAGACGCCGCCGTTGGAGATCGTGAACGTGCCGCCGGTCATTTCCTCCAACGCCAGCTTGCTCTCGCGCGCACGGGTTGCAAGATCGAGGATGGTCGTTTCAATATCAGCGAACGACATCGCTTCAGCGTTGCGGATCACGGGCACGACCAGGCCCTTCTCGGTGCCGACCGCAATCGAGATGTCCACGTAGTCGTGGTATTCGATCTCATTGCCGACGATGTAGGCGTTGACGCGCGGGAACTGCCGCAAGGCTGATACACACGCCTTGACAAAGAACGACATGAACCCCAGGCCGACGCCGTGCTTCTGGAGGAACTCTTCCTTGTGCTGCTTTCGCAGGCGGATGACCCCGCTCATGTCCGCTTCGTTGAAGGTGGTGAGCATGGCCGCGGTGTGCTGGGCGGCCACCAACCGCTCAGCGACGCGCCGGCGTAACTTGCTCATGCGCTGGCGGCGAACGGCCCGATCGCCGGGCGCGGCGGCGGGAGTCGGCGATAAGGAGCGGGGGAGATCCGGACCATCCTCGTCCCGGCTGCGCTGGGACTCGTCAGGACCGACTTGGGGCGCAGCTGCGGCGAGGACATCGGACTTGGTGATTCGTCCGGAGGAGCCGGTGCCCGCGAGGTGAGCCAGGTCCACGCCTCTGTCCGCAGCCAACTTTCGGGCGACGGACGTCGCTTTGCTTTCGCCATCGCCGGTTGGGGCCGAAGGCGCCGGCGCTGCGTTGGATTGAGCGGCGGTCGCTGGTTGAACCGTGTCGGCCGTCGGGCGTTGGGCCGCCGGCTCGATGCTGCCGATCACGTCGCCGACCGTCATTTCGGCGCCGTCCTCGGCAACCCTATGCAGCAGGCCTGATTCTGGAGCCGGGATTTCCAGCGTGACCTTGTCCGATTCGATCTCGACGATGATCTCATCCTTCTGGACCCATTCGCCTGACGCTTTGTGCCACGGACCGACCACCACATCGGTAATGGACTCGCCGGGGCTGGGGATGGTGATCTGGACGGGCATGGATGATGCGATCCTGGGAAGAAGGCGTCAGAGCCGGCTCGTCCCCGGGCCGGTGGGGGCCGAGGACAGTCCGGCTTTGTCAACGATGTTGTGCCCGGTCTCGGCAATGTGGGAATCACCCTCGGTGTCGGCCAAACCGATGGCGGAAATCATGATCTTCTCCTGCTCCTGAAGGTGCATTTTGGCGGACGCCACCGCGGGCGAGGCGTGTTCGTCTCGGCCCACGTATGAAAGATCGAGATCGAGGCGTTCCAGCAGCGTCGTCTTCAGGAACCGGTATGCGCCCATGTTCTTCGGCTCCTCTTGGACCCAGATGAATTCCCCAGCCGAACCGTAGCGATTCAGAATGGCGTTCAGCTCTTGCTCAGGCAAGGGGTAGAGCTGCTCGATACGAACCACCGCCACATCATCGCAGCCCACCTTCTCTCGATGTGCAATCAGATCGTAGTAGACCTTGCCACAGCACAGCACAACACGGGCGATCGCCGTGGAATCGGAGACCAGCGGATCGTCCAGCACCAGGTGGAACCGCCCGGCGACCAACTCGTCCACGCTACTGACGGCTTTCGGGTGCCGCAGCAGGCTCTTGGGCGTCAGGATGATCAGCGGTCTGCGGAATTTCCGCTTCATTTGCCGGCGAAGCACGTGGAACATCTGGGCCGGGGTGGTGGGGTTGATCACCTGCATGTTGTTGTCGGCGCACAATTGCAGGAACCGCTCCGGCCGGGCGGACGAGTGTTCCGGACCCTGGCCTTCATAGCCGTGCGGCAGGAACAGGGTCAACCCGCTGTAGCGCTGCCACTTGACTTCAGCGGAGGCGATGAACTGATCGAAGTAGACCTGAGCACCGTTGGCAAAATCGCCGAACTGCGCCTCCCAGATCACCAGCATCTGCGGATCGCCCAGCGAATAGCCATACTCGAAGCCCACGCAGGCCGACTCAGTGAGCGGACTGTTGTGGATGCAGAACCGCGCCTGTCCGGGCTGGATGTGGTTGAGCGCGTCGTATCCCTCCCCGGTCGTGGCCTGATCCAGCAGCACGGCATGGCGATGGCTGAACGTGCCGCGCTCGACGTCCTGGCCGGTCAGCCGAACGGCATGGTTGTCCTGCAGCAGGGTTCCGTAAGCCAACAGCTCACCCATGGCCCAGTCCAGCGGCAGATTCTTCGCCACGGCCTCGCGCCGGTAGGCAAGCAGCTTGTTCAGCTTCCGGTGCGGAACAAACCCCTCAGGGACCGATCCCAGAGCACGGGCGACCGCGTTGAGCCGCTCTTTGGCGACCGAGGTCTGCACCTGGGCGGATGAATACTTCTCCGTCACGCCCGCCCACACCGAGCCGAACGCCTTCACCG
>JAPUKX010000306.1 GCA_027295435.1 Planctomycetota bacterium
CATCGTGCTGATGCTCCTCGCCTCCTGCCAGAAACCTCCCATCGGTGATACGGATGCGACGTATCTCGATCCGCCGCCCTATGTGACGCTTGCCGAAGCCCACAATGCGCGCATCGACCGTCTGGGGACCATCTATGCCCGCGGCGTCATCGAGCTTCGCTGGAGTGATGAGGACGGGAAGCATGTCGAGCAGGGGGATCTCGATCTTTGGATCGCCCTGCCGCATCAGACGGCCCTGAACATCTCAAAATTCGGCGAGCGGCTCATGTGGCTGGGATCGGATGATCGTCAATCCTGGCTATTTGACTTCCGAGGCGACGAGACGGTTCTCTACCGCGCTACGGGCAACCAACGTTCAGAGGATCGAGCCGATGCACAACTGCCCATTGATCCTGCGGCCTTGCTGCGGCTCAGCGGCCTGATTCGACTGCCGCCTGAGGAGGCCCAGTGCCCGGCCCCGGTCGGATACAACGCTCAACTCGATGCATGGGTGGTGGCGATACCGCTGCCCGGCGAAGTGCTCCGCCTGCACCTGGATCGAGCCACGCTCTTGCCGGTGCGAGTCGACGCGCTGTCGCCGGACGGCGGGATTCTACTCTACAGCCGGCTGAGACTGGATCGATATGAGTCGGTCGCGATGGTGGGTGTTGGTCCGGGGCAGCGGCCCAAGTTCCCCACCCTCATTGATATCTTCAACGCCGACGACACGGCCGCGGTCAAGGTCGCGGCGCGCTCGCCGACCGACCAGGTCAAGGACCGGTACTTTGACCTCGACTGGCTGGTGAGCCGCTTTTCTCCCGATCGAATTGAAGGCCGGGTCACAGGTGAGAGCCAGCCGGCAGCGCCGTAGGTTGAGGCGGCTATCATCGGGGAATGCGATCGCCACGCCACAGCCGAATCACGATCGCGGCGGCGTTCAGTTTTCTGGTGGCGGTGCCCGTGGGCCCGGAGGCCGCAGCCGGTGATGCTGTGTTGCTCGGGGCCTCTAGCGATGATCATCTGTGGTTTGTCGTGGAGCACACGCAGCCGGATCGTCGGACGGTTCTGCGCCACCACGCCTGGGAGATGGACGGTCCGTACTACTCGAAGGGTTGGCCGTTGTCTGGAGCGCCGGCGGCGATGGCCGCCTGGGGCAACCGTTTGTGGCTCGTCTTTGCGCCGAAGCCTGGAGGGGAACGAGTGCGTCGCGAGACGTTTACGGTGCAAGTTGATCGCGTCCCGGCGCTCGGGACGTACCTCTACACGCCGTCCAATCGCCTCGGCGTTGTTGAGTCCCTTGAGGGTCTTGGGAATCTGGCCGGGTTCGTGGCAACGGCCCATGGGCCGGTTGCTCTGCTGCTGCCCACCCAGCGAGCCGGCGCCGGCGTACGGGCCGGCAAGGATTCCCTTGCGGCCGAGCCCGTGCTGGCGGGCGCGAAACTACTCCAATTGACCGATCAGGAGTGGACCGAGCTTCCGCTTCCGGAAGGTTTCATGCCCGGGTGGAACTGTCAGCTGGGCGTTGGGGGCCGGGATGGGCAGGCGATGGTGCTGGTGACCGAAACGCCGGGCGACCGCCGCCGCAGCGCCGTCTACTGGCGCGATGCCTACGGAACCTGGACCCGCCGTGATGTGCCACTTGAGGCTCGAAGGCTGCGAACGCTGACCCGCGTCGGGGCCAGCATCGCAGTGGTTACTGAGGGAGGTGCCGCCGACCGTCTCGAGATCTCCTATCTGCGGCCCAACGTGCTGCTGGCGCTATCGGGGCTGACCAGGCCTGTGGGGCAATGGACGATGCTGGGCATGCGCGATGGGCTGCACCTGATCGAACACTCAGCCCGAGACGAGCTCACGCTGCGCCGCATCGATCCCTTGGGCGGTCAGATCAGCGCGCCGCAGCTGATGTCCAGTCAGCGGCTCATGTTCGGCCGGGTCTGGCACATGCCGCTTCTTTTTGGGGCGGCGATCACGGCAGTGCTGTTCTCGTTCGTTCTCAAGCCCAGCGCCAAGGCCGCGACGATCGCGCTGCCATCAGGGGCGACGGCATTGGCTGCGTTGCCTCGACTGATCGCCGTCGCCGCCGACATCGCCGCCAGCGGGCTGGTGGTCGCCCTGGTCTTTGGATACACGCCGGCCGAACTTCTGAAGTTTCCAATCTGGACGGCTGACCTCGCCCAGGCGACACCCGCCTTGCTGATGATCGCGATCACCGTGGGGCATTGCACGCTCAGCGAACTCATCGGCTGCCGGACGCTCGGCAAGTCGCTTGTCGGGGCAAGGGTTGTCGCCGGCGACGGCTCGCGCCCCTCGGCCACAGCGATCGTTGCGCGCAACATATTCAAGACGATCGTGCTCCTGATACCATTGCTTGCGGTCTTTGCGTTGTTGAACCCCCACTTGCAGGGGTTGGGCGATATGGTGGCAGGAACTGTGGTCGTTGGGGGCATCGATGACCAACCCACTTCGTCGCCCAACGACCGATAATCCCCACAATCGCGGTCTTGCAACTGCCCATCGAATGCTGAAGCCCGGCCGAGGCCCGGACCGATAATGCCTCGGCAACGGCGAATGGATTCGCCAGCGAGGGTGATCGTCCGGGCTGACCTCGCGCCTCATCGTGGTCAGGCCAGTGAGAGGATCTCAGGTGGCCGACGATCAACCCAAGGACCGTGACGATGCCGCCCCCAAGCAGCGTGGTGCGCC
>JAPUKX010000307.1 GCA_027295435.1 Planctomycetota bacterium
TTACCGCTAACGGATTGCGGCGCATCGCTTGACCGGCGGCACGCGCGGCCTTCGGATCCGACCCGGCAAGGGCCGCGAGCTGGGCGTAGCTGCGAGTTTCCCCGCGGGGAATCAATCGGCACGCCTGCCAACACCGCTCAAAGAACGGGCTGCCTTGCGGGGTGGGAACATCGTCGAAATCGACGGCTTCGCCGGCGAAGTACCGCTGCAGCCGCCTGGCAAGAGCTGGCAAGAGACGTGGATGGTGTCGTGAACCCTGCGGCAAGACCCATGCTGCGTCGCCCATGCTAGTCCAGATTGTGGCCAGTTCACCGCAGGCGCTCTCAATCAGTGCGAACGTCCCGGCGAAGGTTTCAATGATCCGATGTCGGGTCCTTGTCTGATGCATGTTCATTGTCAGCTTCCTGAGGCCGTCGGTATCTCATGCGAACAACGACGCAAGCGGGCAGTCTACAGCCCGGCGTCCGTCGGCGCACCGTCACAGGCCAGGATCAACCCATTTCACGTCCGCGATCAGCGGCAGGTGATCCGAAGCCGACGCCGTGTCATCGAGCTTGAGGCCGTGTCGGTCCAGCCAGCGCGGATTCAGATCGCGCGAGTCGAGCACGAACGATCTGGCCAGCGTCAAAGTCGCGTCGGAATACAGCAGATAGTCCAGCCGCCCGGGCACAAACGGCTCATCGGGATCAGCCCAGGTGGCGTTCGACAGCCCGTCGAGCTGATACGCTTGGGCCGCCTTCAGGGACCAATCTTCAAGGTCCAGCCACCTGGTCATCAGGTCAAGCGGTCGGCGCGATCCCACCAGGTTGAAGTCGCCGGCCACGATGATGCCATTGATGTTCTCCCCCAACATCGCTGATCGAATCGCCTGTCGCAACGTCTCCACTTCGAGGCCGCGGATGAGGTCCTCGCGGCTGCCGGCCCTTCCCCTGGCCCGCAAGTGCACGGAGATCACGAGCAGTCGCTTGCCTGCGTGCTCGATGATTGTGCCGACGGCTCGCAGATAATGGTCCTCTCGCCACAACGGGTGCGGCACCAGCTCTACTGGTTTGGCAGGTGTGAGCTCAAGGCGGCTGGCGATGACGCAGCGCAGATTCCCGCCACCGGGTCCGAAGACGATGTGCCACCGTTTGGACCCGCTCTGGGGCAGCCAACGGTTCAGAAATCCCTTGATCTGGCCTGCTGTGTTGCGGTCGGTCAGCTCCTGGAGAAGGATGACATCGGGATCGACGGCAGCCAAGACTCGTCCGAACGGCTCGGAGTTGGTAATCAAAGCGCCTTGATTGACATTCCAACTGACGATCCGCAAGCCGGCCTCGCCTGCGCGACTCAGTGGATCACCTGCTTGCGGCATCGCGGGAGGCTCGACGGGTGCGAGCTCATAGCTGAATGTGCCGGATTCGTCTTGCAGGCGGCCGGCCCGGTCCCGGAAGAGCAACTTGCCGGTGAACCGACCCCCGGTGAACGTCGCGGCCGTCTGGGGCAGCACCACCCCTCGCCGTATGCGAAACTCGAACCGGTCGTTGGCATAAGTAGGTGCGAACATGAAGCCGATGTCGTAGGGACTGAGGCGCCGGGCCGCAGTGTCTTGGGGATCCGGCTGATATGTGGTCGAGCGCAGGCCGACGCCCTTGCCTGCTTGGTCGGGCCAGTCCGCATTCGGGGGGGTCAGCTCAATGATTACGTCCACGCCGCCCAGACCCTGCATCGATTGGCCCGTTTCACGGTTGCCGTCGCAGTCGAGCAGCAGCAGCACTGTTCCGTCGAGTTTCTGGACGTTGACCGTCCTGCCGAAGTCCATGAGCAGATGAACGAAGCGATCATCGTGACTGATCCGCACCTCGCCGAAATCGACCGCCGCTTTCGGCGCGTCGGCCGGGTCAGCGACCGCGAGCGGCACGCTCGCCCAGTCGTCGAACCGCCCATCGATGACGATCCTCCCCGCCGGGTTCGGCTGCAACCCAACCACGAGCGAGGCGAACATTGAGGTGGCGAACACTGGGGTCACTCCTGGGGCTAGGGTGCGGTGTGCCGTATGGTACGGCTTCCCGGGAGACCAGCGGCGATGTTGTCTGAAGCCACCATCAGCTCCGTTGCCAAGTGCCCGCGCTGCGGCTACGACCTGCGCGGCACGATCGCGACGTGGAAAGAGTCCTGTCCGCTCGTCGGTACCTGTACCGAATGCGGCCTCGAGCTCACCTGGGCCCGCCTTCTGCATCCCTCCGTGCTTGGGCCCAACTGGTGCATCGAATACTACCGAGTGGCGGCCGAGATTCCGGTCAGGATGTGGCGGACATTCCTGATGGTGCTCCAACCCGGCCGCTTCTGGCGCGACCTTGAGATGATTCACCAATGCCGGCCGAAGCGAATCGCGCTATTTCTCGGTCTGCTACTGAGCGCAGCTGTTTTCTGGTGTTGCGGATCGTCCTTTGCCGCGATACTGTTCGGCACATGGCACGAGGTGCCATCCAGCATACTGATGTGTCCTCTGCTTGCTGGATTATTGCACCTTACCGTTCCGCTCGGGTTTGTGGCGCTGCCCGTGTCGATCCGCCGCGCGAAAGTCCGCGTCATTCACTTGGCGCGCGTCACGCTCTATGGACTGACGTGGTTGGCATGGTTTTTCGTCTTGCCCATCGTGGTGTGGCTGTTGACCATCGTCGAGATGCATTCTCGCATCGATCTCGGCACGGTGAAGGTGTTGAGGCTGTCAATCATCGGATCGGCGATGATGATGGTGCCGGCGCTCGTCGTGTGGTGGTCCCGGGCGATCGGCGAGCACCTGAAGATCCCCCATGCCCGAGGGGTTGCGGCAGCGATCGTAGCCCTCTCCGTTCTCGTTCTGCTTGCTGTCGTGTTGATTGTCCCCGGCGGCGGCGTGGCCCTCATCTTCTGGTATGACGATCTGATCGATGACGCTTTCTGATTGCACCCTTGTGATGTAGAATGTGGCCATGGCCCAAACATCGGCAGATGCGCAAACACGGTCCACCTTGGACGACCAATCTACGGCTCTGCTCCAGTTGCTTCAGCAGCAGGACCCGGAAGTGGCTTGCATCCTCGCCGACGAGGCTGAACGGCAGGCGACCACCCTCGAGCTGATCGCCTCTGAGAACCACGTCAGCCCGGCGGTCATGCACGCCATGGGCTCGTGGATGACCAACAAGTATGCCGAGGGGTATCCCGGCAAGCGGTATTACTCCGGCTGCGTCCATCACGACCGCATCGAGCAGCTCGCCATCGACCGGGCCACGGACCTGTTCAATTGTGCGTTCGCCAACGTTCAGCCGCACTCCGGAGCGAACGCCAACCTCGCCGTGTACTTTGCGCTGCTCGAG
>JAPUKX010000308.1 GCA_027295435.1 Planctomycetota bacterium
GACTCAGAGCTCTGGGGCCAGAGCGACTACGCTATTACCATGGACACCCTGAACCGACGAACGTTCCTCGCCGCATCCGCGGCCTCCGTCCCGTTTCTCTCGGCTATGTCATCGGCATCATCGAGAGCGTCGCAGCCCGGCCCAAGCCGACCGCTGGCCATCAGCTCCCGCAACGGGACGCCCGCGGTCAAGCGAACGATGGAGCTGCTGCGTGGCGGCGCCGATCCGCTCGAAGCGATCGTGGCGGGGATCACGCTGGTCGAAAACGATCCCAACGACATGTCCGTCGGCTACGGTGGACTTCCCAACGAGCAAGGCGTCGTGGAGCTTGACGCCTCGGTCATGCACGGCCCGACCCACAAGGCGGGAGCGGTCGCGGCGCTGCAGAACATTCGCAACCCGGCCCAGGTCGCCCTGGAAGTGCTGCGGCGGACCGATCACGTCCTGCTCGTGGGCGAGGGCGCCCTGGCCTTTGCCAAGGCCGTCGGCTTCAAGCCGCAGAACCTGCTCACCGACCAGGCCCGCGAAGCCTGGCTGCGATGGAAGCAGCAGCTCAACCCTCGCGATGACTGGCTCGACAAAGATCAACAAGTGGACACGAGCGCCGAGAGTCGTGCGGGCGCAGGGCCGGGGGGCGGTATCCCGTTCACCCACGGCACCATTCACTGCTCGGCCGTCGACGCAAACGGAGATCTCGGCGCATGCACCTCGACCAGCGGGCTGAGCTACAAGCTTCCCGGGCGGGTCGGTGATTCGCCGATCATCGGGGCCGGGATGTTTGTGGACAATGAGGTCGGGTCAGCCGGGGCCACCGGGCGCGGCGAGGCGGTCATCCAATCCTGCGGTGCGTTCCAGGCAGTCCAGCATATGGCCGACGGCAACGACCCCACCGAAGCGTGCCTGCGAGTGCTCAAATGGATCGCCGATCACACCAAGCGCCGTGATCTGCTCAATGATCGCGGGGAGCCGAACTTCAACGTGATCATGTACGCGCTGCGCAAGGACGGGGCCTACGGCAGCGCCGCGATGCGCCAGGGCAGCTCATTTAGCGTCCACGACGGCGTCGAGGGCCGCCACGAACCCTGTGCCTCTCTGTTTGAATAGAACATCCCGCATCGCGCTCCGGGCGACGGCTGAACTCGGCTGGGCCGATCGTGGGGCCGATCCTCGCCCTGGCCTTCGGGTGGGGGCCGGCCTGGCTGTGGATCATCCTCGGGGCCATCTTCGACGGCGGTGCAATTGTGATGCGCAGCCGCATGTGGATGCACATCGACGAACAGGGCGTCTGTCCTTATCATCTGAGCTCGAATCAGTCTGCAGAGTCCCGCCCCGGAGCCAGCCATGCCCAGCGTGACCACAGCGCAGCAGAAGCCGGCCATCCTGGGCGGGTCGCCGGCCGTCGAGCTCGACCAGGCCCGGGCCAACCGCTGGCCGATCATCACTGACGAAGATGAAGCGGCGGTGTTGGCCGTCCTGCGCTGCGGGCAATTGTCGATCCACGAAGAGGTCGCGGCCCTGGAAGCGGACTATCGGCGATGGCTGGGGGTGACCCATGCCCTGGCTCACTGCAACGGAACGTCCGCGATCCTCGCCGCCCTGCACGCCTTCGGTCTCGAGCCGGGCGATGAGGTGATCGTCCCGTCCGCAACCTACTGGGCGTCCGTCACGCCGGTATTGCATTGCGGCGGCATCCCCGTCTTTGCCGAAACCGAGGAGCAATGTCTCGGTCTCGATCCCGGCGACGTCGAGAACAAGATCACCGATCGCACGAGGGCGATCATCGTCGTGCACCTGTTCGGCATGCCGTCGCGCATGGATGAGTTGCTCGCTATCGCTCGCCGGAACAACCTTCGAGTGTTGGAGGATGCCTCCCACGCACACGGGGCAAGCTATCACGGTCGGCCGATCGGAACGCTTGGCGACGCGGCGGTCTTCAGCATGCAGACCAACAAGCTGTGTCCGGCCGGCGAAGGCGGCATGCTCGTCACGGGCGACGGTGAGCTGTGGGAGAGGGCGCTGCGGCTGGGCCATTACGAGCGGCTGCTCGATCTACCGTCGCCGAACCGGCGGTTTGCCGCGACCGGCTTCGGATTGAAGCTTCGCATGTCGCCGATGAACGCCGCGGTCGCGCGCGTCCAGTTGCGCCATCTTGAGCAGCGCAACCGTCAGCGCAACGAGAACATCCTCTATCTTTCCGAGAAGCTGGAATCCTTGGGCCTTCAAACGTTTCGCGCCCAGCCTGATGTGCAACGCGTCTATTTCGAGTTCCACGTTCGATATGACGAACGGGCCACCGGCCTGCCGATTGCGGATCTGGTGGGTGCGCTTCAGGCCGAAGGCGCCCACGTCCAGCGGCCGCAATACCCGTTGCTGCACCAGCAGCCGCTGTTTGCGGAAGGGCACTGGGCGAAGATCGCCAGATTGCGGCCGAGCCCGCAGCGCCCATTGCCGATGTATGATCCCCAGGCCCTGCCTCGTACTGAAGCGGGCAACGGGTCGCTGCTCAAATTACCGTGCTTTCCCAGGGCCGACCAGGCGCTGCTTGATCAATACGCGTTAGCGTTCGAGAAGACCCTGGGCCACGCAGACGAACTGCCACGAGCCGCAACATGACCGATCCACGCCGCGCCGAAGGCGGGCCACCCACCGCGTACGAGATCGAGCGTCGATTTCGAAGCCCCGCGGTGATCGTGACCCGCTCCGTCATTCTTGGATCGATGGGTGCGCTTCGGGCGGCGCGAAGCTTCGGTTGGCACGCTGAGGGTCTGCACCATTTTCAGGATCTCGAACCACCGCTGATTCTGGCCGCCAACCATCAGAGCCACGCCGACACCGCGGCGATACTCGGGACCCTTCCCCGCCCGGTGCGCGAGCGGACCGCGGTCGCAGCGGCTCTGGACGTGTTCGGCCGGGCGGACAACGGCAGGATGCCATCGCTGAAACGAGAATGTATTCAACTGGTTGTTGCCGCGGGATTCCACGCCTTTGCATTTGATCGACACGGCCCACCGTTGCGATCAGTCCGCACCGCGGCGCAGCTGATTCGTAATGGCTGGAACCTGCTGCTGTACCCGGAAGGCACACGGAGCCGTACGGGTGAAATGGCGCCGTTCAAAGCCGGCGTCGGAGCGCTGGCTCGATTCACTCGCCGCTCGGTCATCCCGATCCACGTCGTAGGCGGAAGACGCATCCTGCCCTGCGGGGCGATCATCCCTCGACCCGGTCAGATCACCGTCCGCTACGGCCCGCCGCTGCGGTACCAGCGGGGCGAAACACTGGCGGGCTTCACCTTGAGGTTGCAGGCTCGCGTGCAAACGTTGAGATCGCCCCACGGCCGGGAATAGCCCACTCCCGCCTAGGCCTCGGTGCCTTCGTGCCTCGGTACCTCGCCCCGATACGACTGCCCCCCTTTTTCTTTCGGCGAGCGTCTTGGCGAGTTGGTCTATCATCCATGACCGGAGCCTCGCACGGCATGATTGCCTACGCCCAGCACGGGCGGAGCCGAAGGGGATCGCATGCTCGGTTGGTCGGCCATCGACATCCCGATGCTGACACTTCTACCCGTCCTGCTGCTGCTGAGCGGTTTCTTCTCCGGCTCGGAAACGGCACTGTTCGCCCTGACGGAAACCGAGCGGATGGCGCTGCGGCGCCGCGAGTCGTTCGCCGCCCGTGCGGTGCAAGCACTGTTGGCCAACCCACGCCTGCTGCTGATCACGGTCCTCCTGGGGAATATGACCGTCAACGTCCTTTACTTTGTGATCAGCTCCGTGCTGGTAATGAACTCTGAGCTTGGCGTGTGGGGCAGATTCGCGCTGGCCGGGCTCTTCCTGGTTTCGATCGTCCTCCTGGGCGAAGTGATGCCGAAACTGGTCGCGAACGCGCGGCGCGCCACGTTCAGCGCGCTGATCGCGCCTCCGCTGCTGGCGTTGCACCAGCTGATCGGCCCGCTACGGAGGGGGCTGGACAAACTTGTCGTGACGCCGCTCAGTCGCTTGACCGCTCCCCCCGAAGCCCCGCCCCGTTTGGATCACGACGAGTTGGCGGCACTGCTGGAACTCTCAGGGCACACCGGAGTCATCGATGCCGAGGAGCAGCGCCTCCTCCAGGACGTACTCAATCTCGGGCGACTGAAAGTGCGCCACGTGATGACGCCGCGGGTGCGCATCGCTGCGGTCCCCGTGACCGGGACGCGCGAGAATGTCCTCGAACTGGTTCGCCAGACGAGGCTGACCAGGTTGCCGGTGTATGACGGCGACCTCGATAACATCATCGGCCTGCTCCACGTCAAGAGCTACCTGCTTGATCGACAGGCCCAGACGGCATCAATTCGTGACCGCGTCGAGCCGGTCAGGTTCGTGCCGGAGATGGCGAGTCTCGACCAGCTTCTCAACCATTTCCGAAGCACACAGACACCACTGGCGATGGTGGTCGATGAGTTCGGTGGTACAGCCGGAATCGTCGCCATCGAAGATGTCGTGGAGGAGCTTGTCGGCGATATCAGCGCGGCCGGCGAAGAGACGCAGGCTCAGCCGCAGTTGATCGGACGCAACCGGTGGCGTGTCGGCGGTGACCTCAGCGTGCACGAATGGGCGGCCGCGTTCGGCCAGCAGCTCATCTCACCTCGGGTGGCGACGCTCAGCGGCCTGATCACGGCGCATCTGGGTCGCCCGCCGGACGTCGGCGATACCGTACAGCTTGGCAACGTGCGCCTCGAGGTGGAGCAGGTGGATCACGCCCGCGTGGCCACCGCCATCGTCACGCTCCTCGACGAGCAGCCGCCGGGAGCGCTGGCGACATGACCTCGGCCGTCATCGTCGGCTACGGTGTTCTGAGCCTCCTCGGCGTGGTATTCAGCGCGCTGTTCTCCGGCCTGGAAACCGGCCTCTACACGCTCAACCGCGTGCGACTTCTGGTCCGCGCCGGCCGCCGCGACCCCAGCGCTATGCGCCTCCACGAGGAGCTTGAGCATCCCAACCGCTTGCTCACGACGCTCCTGCTAGGCAACAACATCGCCAACTACCTGGGCACCTTTGGCGTCGCCGCAATACTGAATCAGCTGGGATTCAACGCTCTGCTCAGCGTGGTGATCAATGCTGCAATTCTCATTCCGGTCCTCTTTGTGCTGGGCGAGACGTTGCCGAAGGACCTCTTCCGCACGCATACCGACCGATGGTCATACGCGTGGTCGGGGTTTCTCGTCGCGTGCCGACGGTTGTTCACATGGATCGGCTTAGTGCCAATCGTGCAGATCTTCGGGACACTCGTCAGCCGAGTAATTGGCAGCGACACTACCTTGGCGCCGACGGCCCGGCAGCGCATCAGCCAGCTCATCAAGGAAGGCGTCGGCGTCGGTGTGCTCAGCGAGTCACAGACAACCTT
>JAPUKX010000309.1 GCA_027295435.1 Planctomycetota bacterium
ACCACTGCGGACGATGCCCGTCGTTACCGCGATTCCGCCGAAGTCGAGATGTGGAAGAAGCGAGATCCGCTGATTCGACTGCGCAAGTACCTCGTCGATCGCAATCAATGGGACGACGAGAAGGAACAGATCTTGCAGGCCGACGCCAAAGAACAGGTCGCCGCGGCCGTCAAACGGGCTGAGGAAATCGCTGCGCCGAGCACCACCGATATGTTCGACTTCCTGTACGCGCAGCTTCCCGATCAGCTGCGCATTCAGCGGGCAACGCTGCGCACCGCCAGCCTCGGCCAGGACCCGTCCCAGCTCGAAGGGGGCATCGAGGCGTCACGACAACAAGGCATCGAGGAGACCGTATCGGAGCCGGGCTTGCCTTAGCCCCCACCGGCTCGTGGACGGGCCGGCTCTGACCCTATGTCTCATCCCTAACCCCGAACTCCTGACTCCTAACTCCTACCCCCCCCAATGGCCAACCTGACTCTCGTACAAGCCATCAACCTCGCTCTGATCCAGGAAATGGAGAAGGACGAACGCGTAATGATCCTGGGCGAAGATGTGGGGATAAACGGCGGCGTGTTCCGCGTCACCGATGGCCTGTACAAGAGGTTCGGCCCAAAACGCGTCGTGGACACGCCTCTGGCCGAGTCGGGCATCATCGGAGCGTCCATCGGTCTGGCCATGGCCGGGTTGCGCCCCGTACCGGAGATTCAATTCGAAGGGTTCCTTGCCCCGGCCTACGACCAGTTGTGCACCCATGCGGCTCGGATGCGGGCCCGAACCAGAGGCGCCCTTACGGTGCCCATGACGGTGCGGGTTCCCGTGGGCGGTGGTATTCATGCGCCTGAGCTGCACAGCGACAGCCCCGCAGCCTTCTACGTGCATCAACCCGGCCTCAAGGTCGTTGTGCCCGCAACACCATACGACGCCAAGGGCCTGCTCATCAGCGCCATCCGCGACCCCGATCCAATCCTCTTCTTCGAGCCCAAACGCTTGTACCGCGCCTTCCGTGAGGAGGTTCCCGAAGATGAATACACCGTTCCCATCGGCAAGGCCAGAGTGGTGATCCCCGGCGACGAAATCACGGTAATCTCCTGGGGCGCTCCGGTCGTCCAGTGCGTCACCGCGATCGAACAATCAGACCAATCGATCGAGCTGATCGACCTGCGGACCATCTATCCGCTGGACACCGAGACCATCGTCAACTCGGTGAGGAAGACCGGCCGGGCCGTCATCGTCCATGAAGCGCCCAAGACCGCCGGCCTCGGCGCCGAAGTCGCCAGCCGAATCATGGAGCACTGCTTCCTGTACCTGGAGGCCCCGATCCAGCGCGTGACCGGCTTCGACACCGTCATGCCCTATTACAAGCTTGAACTGGAATACCTACCGGAAGCCGAGCGCATCCGCAAAGCCATCCAAGAAGTCGCCGCGTACTGACCCCGCGCAGATTCACCGCGGCGAGATTCTGAAGCAGCGATAAGCACACCACTATGGTCATCACGCAACCCGCTGACAAGTCTCATTTCATTCTCCCGGACCTGGGCGAAGGCGTCGCCGAGGCCGAGCTGATCCGCTGGAAGATCAAGCGCGGCGATCAAGTCCAAGAGCATCAGACGCTGGCCGAGATGGAAACCGACAAAGCCCTGGTCGAAGTACCCAGCCCTTGGTCGGGCGTGATCAAGCAACTGCACGGCAAGGAGGGCGATGTCATCCCGGTCGGGAGCGTGCTGGTGACCTACGAGACGGCTGATGGCTCAACCGGCGCAGCCAGCGCTCCGCAGGAGACCGGGCGGCCCCAGAGTGAGTCCGCGGACGCCGGCACAGTTGTGGGATCGGTGGACACCGGGCTGACGGTCTCCGATCGCCTCACCCGTGGCCGGACTGGCGAGCAGGCCGTAGCGGTGCCGGCCAAGGCGCTGGCCACGCCCGCCGTTCGCCGCATCGCGCGCGAGCAAGGCGCCGATATCAATCAGGTGCCGGGCACCGGCCGGGGCGGTCGCGTCACCGCTGCGGATGTCTATGCGTTCGCCGGAGGCGCTGGGGCCGGCCCCGTGATGGCATCACAGCCCGAAGCCGCGCCGCCGCTGCCCGCCGTCCGCCCCCACGAAACCGGGGTCGTCCAACGAATTCCGTTCCGCGGGATCCGCCGAAAGATTGCCCAGGCGCTGGAGCGATCGGTGAAGACCGCCGTCCACTTCACCGTGACCGACGAAGCCGACGTGACGATCCTCGATCAGAGGCGGGCTGAGTACGATGTCGGACCCGACAGCAAGCTCAGCTTCCTTCCAATCGTGATCACCGCGGTGTGCAAGGCCCTGAAGCACCATCCGTCGGTGAACGCCAACGTCGATGACGAGAAGCAGCAGATCCTCATCAAGGGTGTGATCAACCTCGGCTGCGCCGTGGACACTGAGCATGGTCTGATGGTTCCGGTCATCCGCGATGCGGACAAGCTCAGCCTCGCCCGACTCGCCGACGCCATCGCCGATGTGGCGCGGCGCTGCCGCGACCGCACGATTGGGCGCGAAGAGCTCATCGGCGGAACGTTCACCATCACGAATGTCGGCAGCTTCGGCGGGATGTACGCCACGCCTATTATCAATTATCCCGAGGTCGCTATACTCGCCGTCGGCCGGGTCAAGGAGCGGGTGCTCGTCAAGAACGGCATGTTTTACGCGGGCAAGATCATGCCTCTGAGCCTTGCCTGCGATCACCGAGTCGTCGATGGGGCCGAAGGGGCACGATTCCTGGGCACGGTAGTCAAATGCCTGGAGGATCCCGAAGCGCTTTTCGCGCGAGGACAATGAGATGCCGGACCCCCGCAAAAGCAGGGCAATGCGCGAGCCGTATCACCTTGATCGGAGCTGCTTCATCCTCGTGGACTCCCTCGTAGAGGCACATGCCGAGGATTGTGCGTTCTGGCAGTCCGCAACGCCCCAGCAGCGAATGCGTCACGTCGAACACTTGCGTCGGGTCAACTATGGAACGCATCGAGCTACACAGCGACTTCAAAGAGTTCTTGAGATTCCTGAATGACGCGGACGCGCGGTATCTCATCATCGGCGGATATGCGGTCGCCTATCATGGTTACCCAAGAGCTACGAATGATCTTGACTTGTGGATCGCTTCCGACCCAGACAATATCCGAAAAGTTGCTGACGTGTTGAGGAGATTCGGCTTCACTGATCCGACCGTGACACAGCAATGGATGAACGACCCTCGCAAGATGTTGCGCATGGGATATCCACCGGTTCGGATCGAGGTTCGCACTGAAATCGCCGGCGTAAGCTTTCAGGAAGCCCACCCGCGGCGAGTCGATGACACGATTGATGACGTTGAGGTGCATCTGATCGGACTGTATGAACTCAAGAAGAACAAGCGGGCCGCGGGGCGACACAAGGACTTAGCCGATCTCGAGAACCTGCCCTGACCCGTAAGATTGCTCCACTTCCGATCCATGACGAAGATGGCGCCGAAGACCAGCTCCCCGGCCGATGACCGCTCCTCGGTTGCTACCACACTTCGGGAGCGTTTCGACCGAAAGACCGCAACCATTGCCGTGGTCGGCCTGGGCTATGTGGGGCTGCCCCTGGTGCGCGCGGTGCACAACGCCGGCTTCCGCACGATCGGGTTTGACACCGATACAACCAAGATCAGCACGCTACGGCAGGGCGGCAGCTATCTTCACCACCTCGGCGAAGAGCTGGCCAGGACATTGGCCGCGTCGGAGAGGTTCGAGGCAACTTCAAGCCCAAAGAGCCTCGCGGCCGCCGACGCTCTTGTGCTGTGCGTGCCCACGCCATTGGGGCCGCACCGCGAACCCGACCTCAGCTTTGTGCTCAACAGCACCAAGATGATCGCCACGATGCTGCGCAAAGGCCAGCTTGTGGTGCTCGAGTCGACGACCTACCCCGGCACGACCCGAGGCGAACTGTTGCCGATTCTTCAAGCCACCGGCCTGCGCTGCGGTGAAGACTTCTTCCTTGCCTACAGCCCCGAGCGCGAAGACCCCGGGCGAGCCGACCACACCACCAGCTCGATCCCCAAGCTCGTCGGCGGCGTGGACGAGCCCAGTTCCGAGATGGCCGTCGCGTTGTACAGCAACTTGGTTAGCCAGGTTCACCGCGTTGCCTCAGCCGAAATTGCCGAAGCGGCGAAACTGCTCGAAAACATCTACCGCGCAGTCAATATCGCAATGGTCAACGAAATGAAGATGCTGCTGGCCGATATGGACATCGATATCTGGGAGGTGATCCAGGCCGCCTCGACCAAGCCGTTTGGGTTCCAGCCGTTCTACCCCGGGCCGGGCCTCGGCGGCCATTGCATCCCCATCGATCCGTTCTATTTGACCTGGAAGGCGAAGTCGATCGGCCGCAGCACAAAGTTCATCGAGCTGGCCGGGGAGATCAACGCCCAGATGCCCACCTATGTGGTGTCGCAACTCATTTCGGCGCTGAACGACCGCGGCCGGGCGCTGCGTGACGCCAAGGTCCTCGTCATCGGGATCGCCTACAAACCGAATATCGACGACATTCGCGAAAGCCCCGCCGCCGAGATCATCGAGCTGCTGTGGTCGGGTGGAGTAGTGGTGACGTATCACGATCCTCACGTGCCCACTTTCCCCAGGATGCGCGATCACCACATTGAGCTGACTTCCGTGCCACTCACCGCGCAGACGATCGCAGAGCACGATTGCGTGCTGATCGTCACCAATCACGACGCGATAGATTATGAGCTGATCGCCCGCCACGCCAAACTCATCATCGACACCCGCCATGCCATGGCCGGAGTCGCGAACCCGCCCGATACGATCGTCCAGGCGTAGAGAGTTTCCAAGAAACCGCCAAGAAACCGGACCTGGTCCGGTTTTCTGCGGTTTTCTGCTTTCGATCGTCCAGGCGTAGAGAGTTTCGCGTACATCCATGATCTGCTACTGTTTCGGACGGCTCGCAGACCCGCGCGTCGCGCACCATCGCGCTGCTCGGCGAGCGGCAGCTAAACAAGTCTGTCAACCAACGGCACACCCGAGAATGAGCTGGTCCTGGAAACTGCTTCGCGCCGGAACGATCCGCCTCGACGGCGGAGGGATGTTCGGCGTCGTCCCCAGGAGTATCTGGTCCAAGCTCATCACGCCCGATGAGCTCAACCGTATCAGCCTGCAAACAAACTGCCTGCTGTTGGACAACGGGTCCACCAAGGTGCTGATCGAGACCGGCTTCGGCGACAAGTGGACGGACAAGGAGCGCGCCTACTACGACCTTCAGCGCCGCACGGTGGTCGATGCTCTGCGCGAGTCCGGGTGCGAGCCTTCACAGATCGACCTTGTCGTGGTGACACACCTGCACTTCGACCACGCGGCTGCGCTCACCGGGCTCGATGAGTCCGGCGCCGTAGCTCCAACGTTCCCAAACGCCCAGATCGTTGTACAGAGAACCGAGTGGGAGGACGCCCGGGCGAACAAATCCACGATGACCCGCACCTACCTGCGAAGCCATCTCGACCCGATCGCAGATCGCCTACAACTGGTAGAGGGCAAGACACAGGTGCTGCCCGGCCTGGTGGTCTGGCCGATGGTCGGTCACACCTGGGGGCAGCAGGCGGTACGGTTCGACGATGACCGGGGCGTTGTGTGCTTTCCCGGCGACGTGATGCCCACCGTCCACCATGTCGCTTCGGCCTTCAACATGGGCTACGACATGCTGCCCTATCAGAACATGCGTTCCAAGCAACAGATGCTGGCACAGGCTGCGGATGAGAACTGGCGGCTGGTGCTGGACCACGAGCCCGGCGATCCGGTTCAGCACGTCGCACACGACCCGCAACACGCCGGGCGGTTCGTGCTACATCCAGCCACCGAAGAGCTGGCCTGACGGGTCGCCTTCGCCCCTACGGCGAAATCCGCTCAGGCGTATCCGACGCATCCCCGACTAACCTTCATTCGATTCGTTAGAATGCCCCGCATGAGCCAGATCGAAGTTGACCGAGCACCGACGGGGATGGCGGTCGAGTTCACACCAGCGAACGCCCGGATCACGACCAAGGACATCGACTCCGGATTCAAGCAGCGGGTTCGTGGTTTCTTCAACGCGCTGGCAGACCATCGCGCCGGCTATCGCAACCGCAACCGCTATTACCACGAGCAGTTGCTGCGCCACTTCCGGTTCATTATCCCCCCGGGCAAGCGACTGGTAGAGATTGGTTGCGCCGACGGCGAGCTGCTGCGCCAGCTCAAGCCTTCATACGGCGTGGGGATCGACTTCAGCCCCGCCATGATCCGTGCCGCCGAAAGCCGAAGGACCGATGCGGATGAAAACCTGCACTTCGAACAGGGTGATGTGGAGTCCATCACGTTCAGGGAGAAGTTCGATTTCATCGTGATCTCGGATGTGCTGGGTTGTCTGTCCGACATCCAGCAGGCCATGGAGAACCTGCGATCCGCCTGTCACGAACGGACGCGGATCGTGATCAGCTACCACCGGATCATGTGGGATCCGGCCCTGAGGGCGGCGCAGGCGTTCGGCCTGAAGATGCCTCAGCCCCACACCAACTGGCTCTCCTCGTCGGACATCGTGACTCTGGGCCGGCTTGCGGGCTTCGAAGTCGTCCGCATGTCACGTTTCATGCTGGCGCCGAAATACTTGCCGGTGCTATCGAACTTCCTCAATCGGTTCATCGCCCCGCTGCCGGGGATCAACGCGCTGTGTATGCTCCGCTTCGTTGTGTTGCGCCCCGTGAATGACCCGGCGCCGCCTCAGGACCTCTCGACCACAATCATCGTGCCCTGCCGCAACGAGCGCGGAAACATCCGCGAATGCATTCAGCGGATTCCGGGGTTTGGTGGACATCAAGAGATAATCTTCGTAGACGGGCACTCAACTGATGGAACCGTAAAGGAGATCGAGCGGGTCATCGCCGAGAACCCTGACCAAGACATCAAGCTGCTCGCTCAGGAGGGCACAGGCAAGGGCAATGCGGTGCGCCTCGGATTCGCCAAGGCGACCGGTGACATCCTGATGATCCTGGATGCTGATTTGACCGTGCCGCCGGAGGACTTGCCGAAGTTCTACAACGCCATCGCGTCAAAGAAGGGCGAGTTCATCAACGGCTCCCGGCTGGTGTACCCCATGGAACGGCAGGCGATGCGGTTCCTGAACATCCTGGGCAACAAGTTCTTCGGTATGGTGCTGTCGTGGCTGCTCGATCAGCGGCTCAAGGACACGCTCTGCGGGACCAAAGTGTTGCGCCGAGGCGATTATGAGAGGATCGCGGCCAACCGGGCATACTTCGGCGAGTTCGATCCGTTCGGCGACTTCGATCTTCTATTCGGCGCTGCCAAGCAGAACATGAAGATTCTTGAGGTACCCATCCGCTACCGCGATCGGACATACGGCACCACGAGCATCAGTCGATTCATGCACGGCTGGTTGCTGCTGCGAATGAGCCTCTTCGCATTCTCCAAGATCAAGAAACAGTAAGGGTGC
>JAPUKX010000031.1 GCA_027295435.1 Planctomycetota bacterium
GATGCATTTGCCGGGCTGGTGAAGACCGGCCGGATTGTGCAATGCGGACCACTGGACGGTGAGGACGACCACCTGGACCTACCCCGACTGGCGTTCCTTCATACCCGCCGGCAATACGGACTTCTGCGGGCGATGATCGACCGGATCAACACATTTGCCGCTGGCGCCTGCGACGGCTCAGACAGCCAACTCACGTCGCCCGTTGGTGAGGTTGACGCCGGCGGCGTAGGATGAGGTTCCACGGCGCCTGCGCCCGACGCCGCGCTGGGCGAACTATTCGGCGATGATACGCATTCCCCGCTCGCTCACAGTGTTGGCAGCCGCGGTCTTCACCGGGTGCGCATCGCCACAGGCCCCCAGTGTGCCGGGCGTGATCAACGAGACCGTGCTGAGACCGCGATCAACCGAGGGATTGACTCGGCTCATCAATACTACCAGTGGATTGGAGGTCCGGCGATGGGTCATCCAGGACGATCCGAACCGCATCGGCGCCGCTCTGATGAAGTATTGGGACCCAAAGGCGGTTGATCCGGCTCGTACTTCAGCGTTGCGGCGCAGCGGTCTGCGATTTATGCGGGTGCAGGCGGATCAGGTTGACGCGCTGTTGGCGGAGCTCGGCCTCGCCTCGCTGGATGTCACGGCCTGGCACGGCCAAATCTATGACTGGCGCAGGCTCCAGCAATACTCGATCGGCTCCGGCGGCGTCGAGGTCGCGCTCGACGGTCGCGTCGAGCGCTATGGACCCGGCTGGTTTCGCCTGATGGTTCGAACCTGGACGGTCCAGATGGAGGACGGCCTGTACCTGAATCTTGAGCTGCTGCCGCAGTTTCAGCCTCCGCACGCGCCAAGGTTTCGCAAACTGCTCGGGGATCGCACAATGTCCGGCGAAGTCTTCGCTTCGATTGCATTGGAGGTCCAGCTCGAAGCCGGATTCGCCTACGTGCTGACGGGTGAGTCACCGCAGGTGCAGTGGCGGGAGAATGCCGACCGATCGGAGCTGCCGCAGGAGAATCCATCGCCCGACTCAGTTGGCTCTACCCAGCGCCCAGCTGACGGATCATCCAAAGCAGACCAACGAAGCCTTGCCGCCGCTGCGACCATCGGCGAGCTTCTATTCGTCGGCCAGACCCAGCCGCCGACTCGTAAACTGTTGGTGTTTGTTCCGAAGATCTCGACACCACTGTTCCCGCGTGGTCAGGTTGCAACTCACTCCCTGTCCGCCGAAGATGGGCCCCCAAGTGCAGCCCGCAAGTGACCGCATGAACCCGCCGACCGAGGCAACGGCCGACATGGAGCCCACCAAGGCGCATCGGCTGCGGCCGAGATCTCGCCGGCGTCACCGCAGGCGACATCTGCCCTCGATGTCGGTGATGGCCACCCTCTGCACGCTCGGGAACTTGGTGGCCGGCTTCGCCGCGATCCATTATGCGTCCATGCCGCCCGACTTCGCCGGACCGTGGGGATGGTCCGGTCTGACCTTTGCCGGGGCGCTCATCTTCCTGGGAATGCTGTTCGACGCGGTGGACGGGTCAATCGCCAGGCTGACGCGCTCGACATCCGAAGTCGGCGGGCAGCTCGACTCGCTGGCGGACATGGTCACCTTCGGGGTGGCGCCGGCGTACATCATGCTGCGGTTGGTCGGCCAACACCTTGCGGACGATGCCGGCGTGACCATCATCGGCCCGGAAGCCGACGACCTGCTGGGCAAGGTGTTGTGGGCGGTCGCTGTGGTGTACGTGTGTTGTACGGGGCTGCGATTGGCCAGGTTCAACATCGAAGCAGCCTCCAGCCGGATTGAGCGCCGCGGCAGCTTCCGCGGTCTGCCATCGCCCGGTGCGGCCGGCACCGTCGCCAGCTTGATTCTCCTGCATCAACACCTGCTCGTGGCCAAGTATATCGGCGGCGTATCGTCCGGCTTTGTGCGAGGGGCCACCTTGGGCATTCCGTTGATTGTTCTCCTCTGCGCTGTCGCCATGGTATCCTCCATTCCATACGTCCACTTCACCAACCGCTACATCCGCGGGCCGCGAAGCTTCGCGTACGTCGTCCGTCTGGTCTTCCCGATGGCACTGGCGGTCTGGTGGCCGCAGGAAATCTTGGCCCTGCTATTTACAGCCTACGCGCTGTCAGGTCCCGCGCAACTGGTCATCTCACGATCGCGGTCGGCTGGCGGCGATGCTGATGCGCCGCACCCAAATGAGTGAATCCAAATCAACTGGAACTCGCGGTCGCTCGGATGTGGCGAGGGCTATTTCGACTTTCGGCCGTTTCGGCGATACTCTTACCGCCGCATGAGCGAGTCGAAATCTTCCATCGTGCGCACGCGCTTTGCGCCCAGCCCTTCGGGCCCCCTGCACGTGGGAGGCGCCCGCACCGCGTTGTTCTGCTGGGCGTACGCCAAGGCCCACGGCGGCAAGTTTATCCTCCGCATCGAGGACACCGATCGTAAGCGATCGTCGGACGCCGCCTGCCGCGCTCTCATGCAGGACTTGCACTGGCTCGGCATCGAGTGGGACGAAGGCCCGCCACACGACGGCTGCGGTGGGGGAGAATACGGCCCGTACTTCGCCTCCCAACGGCTTGACCTGTATCACCGTTACATCGATATTCTTCTCGAGCAAGGCAAGGCCTACCGCGCGTTCGAGGGCCATGAGCAACTCGAAGCCGCTCGCGCCACCGCCCGGGCCCAGAAGCGAGTCTACCGATACGATCGAGCGGCGTTGAAGCTCGATGGGGCAACGATCCAGCGTTACGTTGATGAAGACCGGCCACATGTCGTCCGCTTCAAGCTGCCGAATGACGAGCCGATTGTTGTGCGCGACGAGGTGCGCGGCGAGGTCACGGTCGATCCGAAGGAGATGGACGATTTCGTCATCCTCAAAGCTGATGGCTATCCAACGTACCACTTTGCGGTGGTCATTGATGACGAATTGATGAATATCACGCACGTCATTCGCGGGCAGGAGCACCTGAACAACACGGCCAAGCATGTGCTGCTTCAAGATGCGCTGGGGTTTCGCCGCCCGGTGTTCGCACATCTCTCGCTCATCTTCAATCCCGATGGCTCGAAGATGTCCAAGCGCGAGAAAGCAAAGGTCGCGCACAAGGCTGCAAAGGAATATCTAGATGGCAAGTCAGCAGACGAACGGGATTCATGGATTGCACGACTGGTGAGTTTGGACAAGAAGCCGGGAGAACTGTTACCCGACGACAAACGCAGGCACACTCACTTGGCTCTACCAGTCGACCATTTGTTCACGGAAGATGAGTTCGCCACGTTTTATGAGCGTTTTATCGACAGTGAGAACGACGAAGTCGGTATTGCTCACGTGATCGCCGACGACCTCGGTATTGGTCTACCGGAAGTCGACGTGCAGGATTTTAGGCTCTCCGGTTATTTGCCCGAAGTGCTGATCAACTACCTCGCGTTGTTAGGTTGGTCGCCCGGTAACGACATCGAGAAGTTCGATCGCGCGTTTCTTGTGACGCACTTTGATCTTGATCGCCTGATCAAATCGCACGCGAAGTTCGACCGACAGAAGCTGCTCGCGTTCAACCTCGATGCGATCCAGGCGATGTCGCCCAAGCAGTTCCGCGATCTGTGGTACGCGCACTGTCGCCAGTATCATCCCGAGTTCGTCGAGAAACTCAGCGGCGAGCAGTTTGACATGCTCGCGGCCGCCAACCACAGCCGGTCGAAGACCCTTGAAGATACGATCAAATCGTCGCGGTTCTTTCTCATGGCAGACGATGCAATTGAGTACGAGCAAACCAAGGGCGTGCGCAAGGCGCTCTGCACGGGCGAGCCCAGCGGATATGA
>JAPUKX010000310.1 GCA_027295435.1 Planctomycetota bacterium
GAAACCCTCAATCCCACGCCCCAGCGGCGCGGCAGTCGCGGCGCGCTTGAATCGTGCGCTGATCGAGTCTCCCCGGGAGCCGATAACCCCCGATCATGGTCCGGGCCGGCCCGGCTCATCCCTTGACCCCCAGCGTGCAAGCTAGCTGCTTCACAAGCGAGCGAGCCTGGCGCACCTGCTCGCTGGTAAGCTGCCGTCGCCCGTAGCGAGCGCAATAAAAGATGTCAGTGATTTCTCGCACGGTTGCCGCTGCCTCAGGATGTGCACGGGCAAGGGTATAGGAGTACTGTACGGGCGGCTGCCATGGGGGTTTGGACCTGCCGCCCCTCTTGAGCACCCCGAGCATGTCGAGATAGAACCCAAGCTGTCGCAGCATCCGCTGATACTCCGCCCGGCGAAGATATTGCAGGCGCAGCGTACGGCGGATCGCCAGCGACCGGCGCATCATCTTGACCAGTGCGATCACAGCCACGATCAGCGCCAGCGCGACGGTGCCCATCCAGATGTAGCCCGCTGGACCCAGGTAGAACGCCCGGTTGACGCGGGCCATCCATCGGCGGGTTGCGTGCAGGGCTTCATTCAGCTTCTGCGACCACCCAAGGTCCAGCGTGCTGATCAGCCGCGACTGCGACTGTCGATCGAACGCGACAAACCCGTTGCTCCACTTGGCCTCGAATCGGTCGAAGACCCATTGCAGTCGATCCGCCAGGGTGGGATCGACTCCATGGATTTGCTGAAGCGTGGCCGGCGGCGTGGGGTCGAAGGTCGACCAGCGGTACGGCCGTGTCTGCACTTCCACCCACGCATGGGCGCTTGACTCCCGAACAAGGTATTGGTCCGATCCGTCGTCGTACTCAAGCGCGACGTAGCCGGTGATCAGCCGGGCGGGAATCTCCACGCAGTTGCACATGGCCACCAAGGCAGATGCGAAGTATTCACAGTGACCTCGTTTGCTGTCGAAGATGAATTGAACGATCGGATCCCGGTCGGGCTGCAGGATGGTACTGCTCGTGTCCAGCGTGTAGGTGAACTCGCCGGCGTGGAAATAATCAGTGAGCACGCCCGCGGCGTCTTGATTCCACCGCCATCGCTGCTCGGGGGCAACCGGTGGGTGTATCGCAATGCCTGCTGATGCCAACAGGTCCCAAGCCAACGTCTTCACTTCAACGTCGAAGTCGTCGAATTGCTCGATGGGCGAACTTGGCGCCTCACCGCTCAACAGCGTCTTGAGCGTGACTTCGGATGGGGCGCGTTGGGCCTGGATTCTGTAGTGTAGAAGTCGGCCGGGGCCCGCATATTCCAGCGTCTGCGTCGAGGGCTCGAAGAGTACACGCCGCGCGTCTCGGGTGGCGATCGACACCGGTACGTAGACCGAAAACAGCGACCGGCTTGGCTTGAGCACTTCGAATACCTGCGTGATCGTCGGTGCCGGTTCAGCCTCGTCGGCGCCGAGGGAGATAAACCCCGGCGGCTCGGTTGCGATCGCCCGCCAGCTTCCGGACCCTGTTGCGGTCCATCGGCCGCCACCCTCGTACCGATCCAGCACTGTGCCGCGAAGTCGCAGCGGCTGGTCGTGACGAAACGGCCGGCCCCGGCTGTCCAGGAGGCGCAGATTGAGAACGCCTTTGCGTGATTCAGTGATGCGAGTGCCGCTGGTGAGGTTCACTTCGTCTGCGAATCCGGTCTGCACTTGGCCCGTGGACATCTGATGATTGCCGATCGATCCCTGCCCCACCTCGCGCGGGAAGATCACGAAGACGGCGGCGCCGATGAGCAATCCGGCCAGTGCCACCGCGACCATCATTGAACGAAAGTGCAGCTCAGGGTGGCGACCGAAGATCGGCTGCAGTGAAGGCAGCATACGAAATCCAACTGGAATCGACTCGCGCCACGCCGCCCTGGCGCGCTCGTAGGATGCATAGAATTGAAACAGCAGCAGCACGTACAGGCCAAGCGCCGCGTAGACCACAAGCACCGACGCCAGCAGCAGACCTCTCGATTGCAGGCACCCCAGAAGTATCAACAGCAGGCTGAGGCTCAGAAGTTGGGCATATTCGCGCGGGCCCTTGCGCTCGTACAGTTTGATGAGCGTCAGCCAGACGATGAAGCGCCCCAGCACACCGATCACGTCGTCGCGATGCCCAGAAAGATCGACGAATCCGTTCAGCGATACGGCAATGATCAGGACGTTGGAGGTCCATTTCGGCAGCGACCGCCCGCGAGGTCCCTCGGTGACGTACCAACTCATGGCGGTAAGAACGCCACCGACCAGCAGCAGGCCGACGCTTCCCTGGGCGATCGCCAGCCCCACGATGCTCAACAGCACCGCCGCCAAGGCCGCAGCTGGAAAGCTTCGCAGAAGTCTCATGCCGCCGCCTCGCGGCGTTGACCCGGCCGCGCAGATGGTGGCGCTTCGTGGGGATCCCAGCCGATCGACCGCAGCACCAGAGAGTTCATCTGCCTGGCGGTCAGATGCCAGGCGTTAGCCCGGCCGATGCTCGGCTCGACGCGATCGGGGTGAATCACGATCTGCCCGACTCGCTCGGCGCTGGTCGCCGCCTGCACGGGATCGGCGGGTCGTGGCGCATCGAGGTCGATGCCCGCCAACGCGGCCAGCATCTTTGCGCGATGCCATTGGCTGTGCCGGATCAGATGCGAAGGCAACCCTGTCCCAGGCAACGATAGACCGACCTCAAAGCCGTTTCGGTCGGCGGCGTGAATGATCGACGCGGCCAGACTGATCGCCAATTCTTCGAGCTGTCGCGGTGAATGCTCGTCCGCCGGATCCTCGCGGAGCCCAGCCGTCGGTGTGGTGAGATTCACGACGACTCGCAGCCTCGGCGGTGCCGGCCTGGTGCGCTCGATGCACACCAACTGGTCCAGGGCTGCGCTTCGTTTCCAGGCGATATGACGGAGGCTGTCGCCCGGCCTGAACTCGCGCATGCCATAGTAATCGTCGCCGGCGATAGGATCGCGGGCTCGCTGGGAGATCTTTGCTCCAGCCAACCCTTGCGGGGCAACATCGTTCACAACGTTGCGACGCAGCTCGTACAGAAGCGGGTAGATCAATGCATGTTGTGGTCGCGAGATTGTAATCGACTTCTTGACGATCCCGAAGGGGAATGTCGTCCACACCCGGAGCCGATCAAACCGAGCCTCGCCTCGGCGGCTCGGCCAGAAGATCGCTTCGCCGTGCACCGTTTCCTTGGGCCCAATGTGCAATACCCACGTCTGAGCCGGCGCCATGAGGCGAGCCCAGCCGGATGGCCCTGCGACCGGCCGTTCCTCGATGTGAATGTTGAATACGGGAAATATGCGATTGCGGTTGGTCACCGCGTATCGAACTGCAAGCGGTTCGCCGACGGCGCCATCGCGAGGGACGAGACGTCTCACCCGCAGGCCTCGCATCATCAACCACGACACAACGCCTGAGATCAGAAGCGCCGCCAGCAGCATTCCAAGGATCGCAAACAGCAGGTTGTTCTGCCGGTTCATCGCGATCACAGCGACCATCAGGGTCAGCCCGATGTACATCAGCCCGGGTAGGTGGAGGTGGTACCGACGGGTCATCGAATCATCCAATACTCCAGCCAACGGCAGCGCCAACCGCGGCGCCTTCCCTGGCGCGATCAGGCCCCGGAACTTTATCCGGAGCGATGACGCATTCGGATCCTAGCCCCGAAGCAAACATCCAGCCTCGATCGCAGGGCCGCATGAACACGCGGTTGTTAGCTGCTGTGCCTCACCGACGATTCGCCGGGGGCACCGTCGATCGGAGGCAGAGCGTCGGTTCCGGGCAGCCCGAATACCTTGAGAAAATGCGTGGTCGTGCCATAGAGCATCGGTCGCCCCAGTTGCTCGGCCCGGCCGACGATCCTGATCAGCCGCCGTTCGAGCAGTCCGCGCAAGACCTCGCCGCAGGCCACCCCGCGAATCGCTTCGATCTCCGCTCGCATGATCCCGCCCTCGCTGGAGCGGTAGGCGATGATGGCCAGCGTCTCCAGCGCGGCTGGGCTGAGTCTGGATTCCTGCCGCTGCCGGTGTAAGCGGGCCAGCAGAGGCGCGAACGCGGGCCGCGTCAACAGTTGCCAGCCCCCGGCCAGCCGCTCGGCCCGAAATGACCGGCCGGTTTGGTCGTACTGCGCGTTGAGCTGCTCGACCGCGGCGCGGATCATGGCCACCGCCCCTTTGCCCGCGATGCCCAGCAGCTCGCCGAGTCGCTCGTCGGTCAACGGCCGATCCGTGCTCAGCAGCAGCGCCTCGATGCGGGTGGACAACGGTTCGTCGGCACAGGCCGGCTGATCCTGGCAATCCGCGTCATCATCGCCGGCGGTGTCTACGACCGATGCGGCGGGCTCGTCGTGGGCGTGGGTCATGGCGTATTACAGCGTACCACCGCCGTGGCGAATCGGGTTGCCCCGAGGCGATCGCAGGCATCGCACCGGCCGGTCAGATCGCCCCGCCTCGGTCGATCATGGCCTTGGCCAGAGCCTTCTTGGCCAATGCTCGCTGCTGATCGTGCTCGATCTGCGCCCGATCCTCGCCGGGGGCGGTGACGCGGGCGTTGGCCTCGGCCAGCTCCGCTTCAGCCGTCTCCACGCTGAGGCGTTCCGCGGCGGTGGCTCGAATGGTCAGCAATGTCAGCTCGCCGTCCTGCACCTGGGCAACGCCCCCCTCCAGCAGATACCACCGGCTGCCACCCTCCGAAAAATCCAGACGCAGCGATCCATACCCCAGCCGGCTCAACACCGGCGACTGACCGGCGATCACGCCGTGCTGGCCGTCGGACGCGGGGAACGACGCGTACTCCACGTCGCCGTCGTAGACCGTCTCGGTCGGCGTGACAATCGAGCAGTGGAAGGTTTTGGCCACGGGCAACTCCAGGGGCCCAGCCCAAGGGCTGTGCCGGTCCGGTCCAGCGGGTCACAGTATAGCGGCGAGTCATTGCAGCGCACAAGTCGGGCCTGAATCGAGCTACCACATCGGCGCGCGCAGCACCTCAGCACATGCACATTGCGCTTCCGGGAGCCTTGATTCTGAGGTAGAAGTGAGGGTCGGCATTTCTTGCGCGCGCACAGGCGGCCGTGCGGGCCACCCAGCGCGCGCCAGCCATGCCGCGTGCGCTATAACTTCGGCTAACCGAGGCTTATCTCCGCGCAACTCGCGCTAAGTCGGCGCTTCGCAGGCGCATCGAGCCTTATCTTCGACCAACTCGTGGGCACCGGCGCGACCTCAACCCGCCGTGCGCGCAGAGATGTGGCGGCGCCGCCATTACGCGAAGATCAACCGGGGCACCGTATACCCTGTGCTCGCGAGACCCCAACAAAAAAGAAAACCCCCGGCCGATGAGGCCGGGGGTGGGGTTTCATGTGCTCTGCGGGCTTTT
>JAPUKX010000311.1 GCA_027295435.1 Planctomycetota bacterium
ACCGATGAGTCGTCAAGCGAAGCCAATCGCTATCTGTTCGTCACCGCAGATTTCAATCCTGATCTGATCCCGGAGCCCCAGCTCGCCGAGCTTCCTGAGATTCCCGCAGCCACCCAGCCGCAGGGGTCGGCCCTCGAAGAAGCCATGCAGGAGGCCCGCCAAAGGGTCCAAGAGGAGAATCTGCGCAAGCAGGAGGAATATCAGGAGAGCCTGGACGCCGGCCGGGAGAAAGTCAGCCAGCTCAATGACCGGTTCGCAGATTGGTTTTACGTCATTTCTGACAGCGTCTACAACAAGATCCGGTTGACTCGGGCCGATGTCGTCGCCCAGATCGACGAGGAATCGGCAGACCCCCCAACAACGCAGCAGGGCGATGGCTCGGACGCGGGGTAACCGGGCCGCGGCGTTTTGCTGCGGGCCGTGCCGCAAGCGCCTCCGGCTTAGAGGCGATGTTCGGTCCATTGGCCGGCGACGCAGGTGGCGGCGATCGCCTCGGTGCCGCTGCCGAAGATGAACGCATCGAGCAAGGTATCTTCAGTCCAGCCAGCCAGGGCGGGCGCCTGGAGGTCAAGCGCGATGAGATCAGCGGCGTAACCGGGCTCGATCCGGCCGGCCCGGATGCCAAGGGCACGGGCTCCGTTTATCGTCGCGATTCTCCAAAGCTTGCGTGCGCAGCCGCCTGATTCATCGACGCACACGCCTCGGCTGCAAGTCGCCAAACGTTGGACATACTCCAGCCAGCGCATCTCCTCGGTGAAGCAGATTCGTGCATTTGAGTCGGTGCCGAGGCAGATGGGGCCGTCGCTATGGAGAATCCGTGGAAGATCGGGGATGCCGTCGCCAAGGTTGGCTTCGGTGAGTGGGCAGATGCAGACGTTTCCTCCGGCCTCGAGCAGCGCCTGCATGTCGGGGCCCGCGGTCTGTGTACAGTGCACCGCGGTGAAACGAGGATCGATACTGAGGCGATCGTGGATCAGGGCCATCGGCCGCAAGCCACCAGCGGCGACACAATCGTCGATCTCCTTGGATTGCTCCTCGATATGCATGTGAAACACGAGGTCGCGGCGACTCGCCTCTTGGTTAAGGGCAACGATGTCGTCAATGGACACGGCCCGGATCGAGTGGGCGGCAACTCCCAGGGATTGCGTCGGGGGATCGACGATGTCGCCAAGGCGGTCCATCTGCTGCCAATACTCGTCAACGGACCCGCAGCGGAAGCGGAGCTGACCTTGGGCAAGTGGCTGATCGATCCCGCCGCGGTTGTAGTAGGCGTTTAGCAAGACGATTCGAACGCCGGCATCAGCCGCAGCACGCAGCACGATTTCATCGAAGCCGTAACCGTCACAGCTTGCGTCGTGGTGAAAATAATGGAACTCCCCCACCGTCGTGACGCCTGCTGCGAGCATTTCGCCGAAGGCTTGTCTGGACAGTTGGTAGAAGGTGTCGGCGTCCATCCGTTGGACCAGCTCGTACATCGTCTCCCGCCACGACCAGAACGAGCCCGCCCGTTGGCGGAACCGCTCACCGTGGCCGCGCAGGCCGCGCTGGAACGCGTGGGAATGGGCGTTGATCATCCCCGGAAGCACTGCCCGGTTCGGCAGCTTGCGCGCGGCTGAATGTAGCTCCCGGCCGATGCGGCCGATGCAGCCGTCAGGCTCGATAGCGATCTGCACGCCGTGCTCGAAACCCTCTCCGGTCCAGGTGAGGTCCGCCTCGATGATCTGCGGTGTACTCATCGGAGGCTACGACATGCAGAAGCGCGCAACGAGCCGCTCGATGATCGAGCGTGCCCGGTTGAACTCATCAATGGGAACGTACTCATTAGGCCGGTGCGCGACTTCGATCGAACCCGGCCCGAACAATACACACTGCAAGCCCATCGCTTGCAGCACGCCGGCATCGCTGGCATACGACACCGCGTAGCTCTGTGTCTGACTGAGCAGTCCACTCAGGGCCGCGTAGATCGGGGCGGTCTCCTCCAGCGACAACGGCGGGTTGACATTGAGCACTTCGACGTTGATGTTACCGTGCGGATCACTCTTGGCGACGGTGTCCTTGATCCATTCGATCATCGCTTGGGGGTTCATGCCGGGCAATGGACGTATCCCCAAGTCCACGACGCATCGGTCGGGGACAATGTTGATCGCGGTTCCGCCGGAAATCTGCGCCACGTTGAGCACGGGAAAGGGAACCTCACGGAAGAACCTGCCTGAATCAATCCGCTGCTGCTTGAACTGTTCGGCCAGCTTGGACAGCGATCGGACCACGGCCGCGGCGGCCTCGATCGCGTTGACGCCGAGATGGGGCGAGCCGCTGTGAGCCGCTTTGCCGCGAACGGTGATTCGCATGGTGAGGTGGCCCTTGTGCATCCTCACCGCCCGCAGCGACGTCGGCTCGCCCACGAGAACGTTGGGGGGCAGCGGCTGATCGCTCGACCGGGTGTCCGCGAAGCGCTGTGCCCCCAACGACCCCAACTCCTCGTCATAGGTGAACAAAAGCACCAGCGGATGGGTCAGGCGATCGACGTCCACGCAAGCGAAGACGTTCATCGCCAAGGCGACCGAGCCCTTCATGTCGCAGGCCCCGCGGCCGACGTAGGTTTCGTTGAGCTCAGTCAGGGTAAACGGGTCGCTGTTCCATCCATCTTCCGCCGCCGGAACCACATCCAGATGGCCGCAGAGCACAAGCCCGCCGCTGTCATCACCGGCCCCATCGACGTCCGTCGCAACAACGACGTTCACCTTTGAGCCGTCCTCGCTCAGATTGCGAGTGATGGCGACGTTCGGCCGGTCGAGATATTCGCAGACGAAGTCGGCGATCGGCAGATTGCTCTTGGTGCTGGTGGAGTCGAAGGCCACCAGCCTGCTGAGCAGATCTTTGTCACAAAGCACCTTGGCCACGGCCCGCCCATCCTACCCAACGGCGTCTACTTCTGCGTCGGTCCGGCAGTTCGCGCCGGCTTTCAACAGTGCCCGGACGCGGGTAGCATCCCGGCGATGCACATTCCTACGCAGCAGGAGATTCACACATGAAAACAAAGAAACCGCGCCGATTGCGAACTCGGACATCGTCGGCCAAGCGAGCCGGTCGTCGGCAACTCATAGCGCCTGAGGATCTGCTGCGGTTTCGCCTGGTCTCGGATCCACAGGTTTCGCCCGCTGGCAGCGATGTCGTGTTCGTCGTCAAGCACGTGGGACAG
>JAPUKX010000312.1 GCA_027295435.1 Planctomycetota bacterium
CCCACCCGGCAGAACATTTCAGCGTTTCATTTTCGGGCGCATTAATGAGAGCAACCAGATCGCGTTCGCGGGATTCCTCAATACGGATGAAATATTTGGCAGCCAAGAGGGTATCTGGTGGGAACGAAACGGCGTTTTGGAGTTGCTCGTCGCTCAAGATCTTCCCGTGCCCGGCATACCCGGCGCGGTGTTCTCTGATCTCGGATTCCCAGGATTGCGCGACGATGGCTCTCTCATCTTTGTTGCCGAGTTCGAGGGTTCTGGAATTGACTTCTCCAATGATTTTGCTGTGTTCCGATCGGACCCTGAAGGCTCAACCGACATCATCCTACGTACTGGCGACTTCGTCGAGATCATCGACGACGAAGGCAATAGCGACATTAGGCAAGTCTCGCCGGTGTTCGGCCTTGGCGCTGGAATATCCGACACAGGTGAGCGAGTTTTCGAAATATTCTTCGTCGATGGATCCTCGGGCATCTACACAGCAAATATTTTGCGTGGTAAACAGCCCGTACCCGGCGACATCACCGGCCCGGGCGGTGTGCCCGACGGATGCGTTGATGCCTTTGACCTGGGCGCGATGCTCGGCGCGTGGTGCTCCGCCGTCAACGACCCGAACCGGCCGAGCCCACCGTGCGAGAACTGCATCCCCGCGAATCTCGCCCTGGCGGACATCTCCGGTGCGGCCAATGTGCCGGATGGGTGCATCGATGCGTTTGACCTGGCGAAGCTGCTTGCCGAGTGGTGCTCCGTCGCCGGCGGCAACCCCTGCGGCACTTGCGGCCCGTAGGGGCGCGACGCAGCCACGTCTCTGCGCGCACGGTGGGTTGAGGTCGCGCCGGCACGCACGAGTTGGTCAAAGATACGCCTCGATGCGCTTTCGAACCGGTTACTTAGCGCGAGTTGCGCGGAGATAAGCCTCGGTTAACCGAAGTTATAGCGCACGCGGGATGGCTGGCGCGCGCTGAATGGCCCGCACGGCCGCCTGGGCGCGCGCAACAAGGGCCGACCCTCACGTGTACCTCAGAATCAAGGCTCCCGGCAGCGCGAGATGCGCCCGTCTCGATGCTGCGCGCGCCTGGGTGGTCCTTCGCGGAGCGCCCCTGGCGAGCGCGCCAAGCGGATCGTAAACTTGCTGCAGCCGGGCCCGGCGCGGTTGGGGTGGTTGACCGGCTTGGGCAGATCGGCGGTCTTGCCCGTCATCGGCTCGGGATGTGAAAGAAATCGCGGGGCGATCAATGCGGCGTTGAGGTCCCGTCACCCAAACGCGGCTACGATCCGCGTCCCTTTGGATCAACGACACCCATGGCTGATCGGCAGGCACAGCTCCAAGTTGACTCCCGCGCGAGGGGTGTCCGGCCGCTCTGGGAGGTGTGGGCCATCGCCTGGCCGATCGTGGTGACCATGACCAGCTACACGGTCATGCAGTTCGTGGACAAGCTGATGGTCGCCCAGGTCGGCCCGCTCCAAGTGGCGGCGCAGGGCAACGGCGGTATCTGGGCGTTCGCTCCGATTGGGTTCATTTTGGGGGCGCTGACGGTCGTCAATACCTACGTCAGTCAGAACCTCGGCGCCGGGACACCGGGCAACGGCCCGAAGTACGCCTGGGCCGCGATGTGGCTGAGCGTCGGCGCGTGGGTGTTGTTGTTGCTGCCCTGGGCGGCCTGCCTGCCCTGGCTGTTCTCATCAATGGGACACGGTGACGAGCTGCTTCGCCTGGAGACCGGCTACGGGCAGATCCTGCTGCTGGGGGCCGTGCTGCTGCTGGCCAGCCGGGGGTTGAACCACTACTTCTTCGGTTTGCATCGTCCAAGGATCGTGACGCTGGCCGCGATCGTCGGCAACATCGTCAACGGCGTGGCGAACTACGTGTTGATCTTCGGCTCCGAAGGTTTCCCCGCGTGGGGTCTGCCCGGTGTGCCGGGCGTGCCGGCGATGGGGTTGTTCGGGGCCGCGGTGGGCACGATCATCGGGACGGCGGTCGAGCTGGCGATTCCGCTGGCGGTGTTCCTTGGCCCGAAGATGCACCGGGAGCTGGGCTCGCGACGGCCCTGGCGGATTCAACTCTCGCCTATCCGGGATGTGATCAAGCTTGGCTGGCCGGCGGCGGTGCAGTTCGGCAATGAGATCGTCTGTTGGTCGATCTTCATGTCCGTCCTGGTCGGCATGTTCGGCGAGGCTCACATGACCGCCGGCTGGATTGCACTGGGATACATGCACCTGAGCTTCATGCCCGCGATCGGTTTCTCGGTGGCGGTCAGCTCGCTGGTGGGGAAGTACATCGGGGCCGGCCAACCCGACATCGCCGTGGCTCGTGCCCGCCTCGGCCTGGCCCTGGCTGTGGTGTACATGAGCATTTGCGGGCTGCTCTTCTTCGTGTTCCGACACCAGTTGATCGGCTTCTTCGTCGCCGGCAAGGACCTCTCGCCCGAACGGGCCCAGGAGATCATCACCATCGGCGGCAAGCTCATGATCTGCGCCGCCGTATTCCAGACCGTCGATGCGTTCGGTATCACCTACACCGGTGCCCTGCGCGGGGCGGGCGACACCGTCTGGCCGGGCATCGTGACGATCATCTTCAGTTGGCTGTTCATCGTGGCCGGCGGATGGTTGATGATCGTGACTTGGCCGCAGTTGGGATCAATTGGTCCCTGGATTGCCGCGTCGGCGTACATCATCATCTACGGCATCACGATGTCGTGGCGGTTCGAGACCGGCCGGTGGCGGTCGATCAAGCTGCTGGAGCCGCGTGCGCGAGATGCGGCGCAGGTGGCTCCGATCGGCCCGGGCCCGCCCGCCACCGACCCCGACGCGGCCGTGCGCGACCTCGCCGAGTCGATGGTCGATCCCACCGCGCCAGACAGCGCCACCGAATAGCCGGGCTTGTCCGGGGGCAGGGACACCGATACAGTGATCCCATTGCGGTGGTTGACCAAATCGAAATCGGAGCTTGGCTGTGACTCAAGACGTACTTGATACGATCATCGGTTCTCGTGAAGCGGCGGCTGATCCCCAGGCGGCGCAGGCCCACTACCAGGCGGCCCTTGCCGCGGAAGCCAACGGCCAGCGCGAAGCGGCCATTGACGAGCTTCGCCAGGCCATGCAGCGCGGCGACAATCCGGAGCATCAGTTCAAGCTCGCCTATCTGCTGGATCTGGTCGGCGAGGAGGACGAGGCGGTCGCGGTGTATGAGCAGCTGTGCGCTCGGGATCAGCCTCACATCAACGCCCTGCTGAACCTGTCGGTGGTCTATGAAGACCGCGGGCAGATCAACGAGGCTGAGAAATGTCTCAGGCAGATCCTGGACACCAACCCGAATCACCAGCGGGCCCGCGAGTACATGAAGGACGTGCAGGGTTCCCGCAACATGTTTTATGATGAAGAGCACGCCCGGGACTTGGTGAAGCGCAATGCTCTGCTCGACACGCCGGTGACCGATTTTGAGCTTTCGGTTCGTGCTCGCAACTGCCTCAAGAAGATGCAGATTCGCTCACTGGGCGATCTGCTTCGGATCAGCGAGGCCGAGCTGCTGAGCTATAAGAACTTCGGTGAGACCTCGTTGACCGAGATTCGGACCATGCTTGCGGTCAAGGGACTTCGGCTCGGCCAGGGTCTCGAAGGGCAATACACCTGGGCGCGCAAGCAGATCTACGATCAGCTTCGGGGCAGGGCTCCCGAGGGGCTGCTCGGCAAGTCGATCTCGGTGCTGGAGCTTTCCGTTCGTGCGCGAAAGGCGCTGCAACACCTGGGCATTCAGACCCTGGGAGATGTCGCGACTCGAACCGAGGCGGAGCTGATGGGTGTGAAGAACTTCGGCGCCACGAGTCTCACCGAAATCACGTTGAAGCTTACTGAGTATGGCCTGAAACTGCGAACACTTGAGTAGCCTTTTCACGGTGACACGAACCCGCCAGAGGAGCGATGCGATTCGGGTCATCAGCCGTCCCGAGGTTCCAGGCCATGTGTCGTCGCGGCGGGCATTCATAGCACAACTTGCGGTGATTGCTGTGGCGGCGCCGCCCGCGGTGCTGACCGCCTGCGGATCTGATTCCTCTTCCGGGGACAAGACTGCAAACTCCGGGCCGCAGCGCGGCGAATCGGGCGCCCAGGGCGACGCACGTCGGCGGCTTCGACCGGTCTTGCCCCCTCACGAGCCGGTGGTCCGGGTGCGCGTATTCAAAGCCCGCGGAGTCGAGCCGGCGATTCGCATCGGCGAGGCTCAGCAATGGCTGCGTCTGGGGGCGGATTCGTTGGAGACGCCGGAGGTGGTGCTTCGCGGCCCGTTGGATGCGAGGCTTGGGCCCAAGAGCTTCTCCATCATCGACGCCAACGGGATTCGTGCTCCGACCGAGGGCACAATGACGTTGGACATTGCGACGATGCCTGATGCCGATGGGCCGCTGAAGCTCCAGCAGCGGAGGTATCCCGGGCCGTTGCGGCTGGTCGCCCGCACCGATGTTGGCGCCGGCGCATTCGACGTCATCAACGTGGTTGACCTGGAAGCGTACCTGCCCGGTGTCGTGGCCGGGGAGTTGTACGACCACTGGCGCATGCAGACCCGCGCCGCTCAGGCGATCGCTGCGAGAAGTTTCGCGTGCAGCGAACATGCGTTCTTTGGAGCTCGCCGAGCGTATGACATGACCGATACGGCTGCTTCCCAGGTCTATCTTGGCAGTGTCCGCCATCAGGACTCCATCGACGCGGTGGCGATGACGCGAGGGGTGGTGTTGGCCGACGAGGGCCTGCTCGTGCCGGGGTATTACTGCAGTTGCTGCGGAGGACTCGCCGCAGTCGCGGTTGACGCGATTGGATCAAGTCCGGTCAACGACATCGCCGCGCTTCGCGGGCATACCGGCCGGGACGTGTGTTGGGAATCCAGGATCGCGCGATGGACGATCGAACGGCCGGTGGCGGTGATGACCCGGCGCCTGATCGCGTACGGCAAACGGCGCCGGCGAGATGATCTGGCCAACTTGGCGCAGATCGCCTCGATCGAAGCGACGGCCCGAAACCGGCACGGTCGGCCGAGGCGATACACCGTCACCGATATCAACCGGCGAACCGCGGAGCTTTCGGCGGAGAAGCTTCAGTCCGCGGCCAACTACGCTGGGCCGGGGCTCTCTGCGCCGAAGCGGCGGTTGTGGTCATCGCAC
>JAPUKX010000313.1 GCA_027295435.1 Planctomycetota bacterium
GCACCCGGGAAACGCCGAGTATGTCGGCGAGATCCGGCTCGAACTTTGCCAGCACACGATGGGGGTCCGGCAAGACGACTTCTGCATCGAGCGGATTCTCAATGCCGCGGGCCTTGGCGCCCTCCAGCGCCTTGAGCGAGGCATCACGAATCTGCATCACCCTCGGCCAGTCGCGGTCGATCCCGGTCTCAGGGACCGCGGTGAATGTCTGCACATGCACGCAGCGATCGTCCTGCGGCCTCAGCGCACGATACGCCTCATCGGCGGTGTGGGGCAAGATCGGCGCCAGTAGCCGACACAACTGCTCCATGATGCTCCACATCACCGTCTGCGTGGACCGGCGGCGCGGCGAGTCCGGCCGGTCGCAATACAGCCGATCTTTGACGGCGGCGCAGTACAACGCGCTGAGCGTCTCGTTACAGAAGCCGTACAGCAGTTGGTGTGCCGTGCGGAACGCATACGATTCATACGCAGCCAACACCCCTGCTTGCAGCTTCGCACTTTCCGCGAGCACGTATGCATCGATCGAGGATCCTGCGATGCCGCTCACATCCACGCAATTGCCGTGGGAACGACCCTCGGTGCTCGGCTGGAAGTCACCGAGGTTGCTCAGCAGGAATCGCAGGGTGTTGCGAACCTTGCGGTAGGTCTCACCGGCCCGGTCGAAGAACTCCAGGTCCATCTTGACATCGTTCTCGTAGGCCAGCGAGCTGACCCACCACCGGCAGACATCAGCCCCGTACTTCTGGATCACCTCTTCCACGTCGATGGTGTTGCCAAGGCTCTTGGACATCTTTCGGCCGTCCTTGGCGACGGTAAAGCCGTGGGTGAGGACCGCTTTGAACGGTGACCGCCCCGTGACCGCCAGCGAAGGCAGAAGCGACAGTTGGAACCATCCCCGGTGCTGGTCGGAACCTTCCAGGTACAGGTCCGCGGGGAAGCCGAGGTTGCGCTTTCTCATTACCGCGTGCCAGGATGAGCCGGACTCAAACCACACGTCGAAGATGTCGTACATCTTGGTCAGCTCGGCGAGCGAGATGGTCCGGGATTTGGACTGGTCACTTGAGTGACCAGTCCTCAACAGTTCGGGCGCGTCGGGATCGGTTGCGGGGTCATAGCTCCCCAGCAGCACTTGCGGGGGTTCGGTGAACCAGGCATCGCTTCCCTTGTCGCCGATGACCTCAGCGACCGCGCGGACCGAGGCCGCAGTCAGGAACACCTCCCCATCCGGCGTCTGGAAGGCGGGGATCGGCAAGCCCCACGACCGCTGGCGGGAAATACACCAATCGGGGCGCGACTCGAGCATCCCGCGCATGCGATTGCGCCCCCATTGGGGAATAAACGTGATCTGAGAGGCTCATGCTTCCAGCCCAAGCTCGCGCATCGTCTTGTTGGCGCGCTTCGTCGGCCCGTCCACGCTGATGAACCACTGCTCGGTCGCGCGGAAGATGACCGGCGTCTTGGAGCGCCAGTCGTGCGGATAGCTGTGCACGAACGGATTCGCATGGAACAGGTGCCCGGACGCCCGCAGGTGATCGACGATTTTGTCGTTCGCCTGCCAGATGTTCATCCCGCGCAGCCAATCGGGCACGGTATCGTCGTAGCTCCCGTCTGCGCGCACCGGGCAGTAGATATCCAGACCCTCGCGCACGGCGGTGAGTTGGTCCTCGGCGCCGTGGCCGGGCGCGGTGTGGACCAGACCCGTGCCATCTTCAAGCGTCACATAATCAGCATGCACGATGGGGCTGGTGCGATCGCAGAACGGATGGCGATAGCTCAGGCCGACCAGCGCCGCCCCCTCCACTTCGGCGAGGACTTCAACCAAGTCGCTCTTGGCCTGCTCGGTGACCCGGTCCACAAGGTCAGCCGCGATCACCGTGAGGCTGCCATCGACCTGCACCAGAGCGTATCGGAACCGCTGGTGGACGGCGACGGCCAAGTTGGCCGGGAGCGTCCACGGCGTGGTGGTCCAGATCATCAACGACGGCGTCTGATCAAGTTCCACGCCGAACGCTCGCGCGACGGCCTCGCGATCGGCTGCCTCGAAATCCACATAGATCGACAGATCCTCCTTGTCGTAGTACTCCAGCTCCGCCTCGGCGAGCGCGGTCTGGTTCTCGATCGACCAGTGCACCGATTTGAGCGCGCGGCAGACCAGCCCCTGCTCGACAAGGTCGGCGAAAACTTCGAGCACCGCCTTCTCGTACGCCGGGTCCATCGTGAGATACGGGTGGTCAAAGTCCGCCAGGGTCATCACGCGCTTCATCTGGGCGGCCTGGACCTTCTGGTATTGCTCGGCGTACCTGGCACATGCCCGCCGAACAACCATCCGGCGATCATCTTCGCTAAGGGTGTCAAGCTTCGCCATCTCGCCCGACTCGATGAGATCCAGCATGACCCTGTGCTCGATCGGCAATCCGTGACAGTCCCAGCCGGGGATGAAGCGACATCGCTCCCCGGCCATCAGCCGGCTGCGAACGACGAAATCCTTGAGCACTCGATTGAGCACGGTCCCGACGTGCAGAGGGCCGCTGGTGTAGGGCGGGCCGTCATGGAGAATGAACGGCTTCGCCTTCTCACGGGCCGCAATCACTTTCTCGTACAGCGGCATCCGCTCCCACCGGGCCAGCGACTTCGGCTCGGCTTGGATCAAGCCCGCCCGCATGGGAAACGCCGTCTTGGGCAGGTTGAGCGTCTTCTTGTAGTTGGTCTTGGTCGTTTGGGGCATCAGGGGTCAGGAGTCAGGGGTCAGGGCGAGCGGTGTGCATCTTCAAATCATCGACAGGTCGAGGCTGGATTCCCCAGGCTCGAACCCTTGAGCCTTGCCGGTAGCAGGGTTGGAATGTCGCCATGACCGTACGCGGCTATTGATGCACGTCAAGTTGGCCGACAGCCCAAGCCAGCCCAAGACCCCCGAGCAGCGCCGCGGAGAGTTTGACCCGGTCGTGCTGGTGGAACTGCAACTCCGGCAGCAGATCGCTCAGCGCGATACACAGGAACGTCCCGGCGCAGAATGCCAGGGCGCAGCTGACCAGTCGCGGCGCTTCACTGCTTTCGTACCCGGCTCCGAGAAAGAAGAGGCCCACACCAAGAGGGACCACCAGGCCGAACAGTGCGTTGGCCAAGTGCCGGGCCCGCATCGACCGCCGGCCGAGGGCCATCAACGTCCCGAGCGTCATCGAATCGAACGGCTTGTGCAGAACAATGGCCAGAAAGGTCCCGAGCCCGGCGAGCGCGGCGCTGTGATCGTCACGCCCCTCGGCGGCGACGCTGGCGGCAAGCGCCACCCCCGCGATGACGCTGTGCACCGACAGCCCGATCGCGGCACCGGTCCAGGTCAGCCGGTGGCCGTAGCGAGCAGTGTTCAAGGCACCGTTGGTCCCGTTGTGCTCAGGAACATCGTGGTGGTGGAAGCGGAAGAACCGTTCGATGAAAAACATCCCAAGGAACCCCCCAAGCAACCACCACAGGACGGGGTCGATCAACTGGTGGTTGATGACCGCCTCACCGGTGCCGGCGTTCATCCAGGCGGCCCGCTGCATCCAGGCGTGCGGCAGCAGGTGCAGCAGCGCCACGCCCAGCATCACGCCGGAGACAAAGCTGACGGCAAGCTCCATCCGCTCGTGCGTGAGGCGGATCAGCAATGGAACCCAACCGCCGATCAGCGACGCCGCAAGGATCAGCCCGCAATACATCACCAGGAGCGCGATTGGTGACATCAGCGGCCGTCAACTCCTCAATACGGCGACGCGGCGTGCCGGCCCACTGCGCAATCAGGTCTGCTCACCGTCGAAGTTGAGGTGGCGAAGATTCAGCTCAAGCGGGCCGGCCGAAATGGCAAAGCCGTTTCGACCGCTCGGCTGCGAAACCGTCTGGCCGTTGAGCGAATAAAACACCCGCTTGCCCTCGCGGCGATTGGCCACCAGCCCCGCTGAGCGAAGCAGCCCGAGGTGGTGGCTCACCGTTGGTTGGGAAAGATCAAGCTGCCTGCATAGCGTCGAGACATTGCGTTCGCCGTCTTGCAGCGCGCCCAGCAAACGCAATCGCGTGGGGTCTGCCAACATCCGCAGAAGCCCAACCACATCACCGACCGGGTCCGGACCAGCCGCCAGCTCATCGACCATCGATCTGATTCTCCTCCGCAGCGACAATTGTTCGAATGCCTGAGGCAGTCCGTTCACTGTACCGCCGAAAATCGACGATGGAAAGTCCCGGGCCGTGGCTTGGGCGTCACGTAGAGGTCGCCCAAGGGGCCCGCGGACGATAAGATGGGGCAGCAGACCGCTGTACACACTGAGCACGGGGCAGTAGCTCAATTGGGAGAGCGCCTCGGTCGCATCGAGGAGGTTGTGAGTTCGACTCTCATCTGCTCCACGTGAGAGCCCACGGCGTACTCGCCGTGGGCTTTCCCTACAATTGCAGGCGATGACCTCGACCACCGGCACGACCCGGCCGCCGCGGACGCCCTCAAGCGACCCACGCGTAACCCCGGCCATGCGGCAGCATGCCCGCTTCAAAGCGAAGTACCCCGACTGCGTGCTGTTTTTTCGCATGGGCGACTTCTATGAGATGTTCGGCGACGATGCCGTGCTGGCGAATAAGGTCCTGGGCATCACCCTCACCCAGCGGACCGAAGGCGTTCCTATGGCCGGCGTGCCCTATCACGCCGTCGAGACGTACCTGCGGCGGATGATCGAGGCCGGCTACCGCGTGGCGGTCTGCGACCAGATCCAGGATCCGAGGGAAGCCAAGGGTGTCGTCGATCGGGCGGTGACCCGCGTGCTCACCCCGGGCACGCTCGTGGACGAGACGCTGCTCGATGAGTCCAGACCGAACCAAGTGGCCGCGATTCAGTTTCTCGAATCCGGTGAACGGTCGGCGGCGGCCCTGGCGGTCGTAGAGCTTTCCACGGGATCGTTTTCGCTTGTCGATCTTCCCCCCGAGCGGGTCATGGATGAGCTTGTCCGTCTCAGCCCCTCGGAGTTGCTGCACGTCGAGACCGCCGACGGCGCGACGCCGGCGAGAATCGAGTCGCTTCGCACCGCGGTCGGCTGCGCGCTCACCGCTCGGCCAGCATGGACGTTTCGTCTCGACGACGCCCGAGACTGCCTCTTGGAGCACTTCGGCGTGGCCACCCTGGCCGGGTTCGGCCTGGACGATGATGATCCCGCGCTGGGCGCCGCCGGCGCGATATTGCGGTATCTTCAAGAAACCCAAGCCCCCGGTGCCCTTGATAAGAGCGATCGGCTGGGACATTTGTGCCCGCCGAAGCGCGAACCAGCAGACCGCTACCTCACGATTGATGCGACAACGCTGCGGAACCTCGAAATCGAGTGCACGCTGCGTGGCCAAACAACCGCTGGATCGCTGCTCTCGATCTTCGGGCCCGGCACGGCAGTTCGCACCGCGATGGGCAAGCGGCTCTTGCGTCGGTGGCTGTGCTTTCCGCTTCGCGATCTCGTAGCGATCCGGGCTCGTCACAAGGCGGTGGCTGCCCTGACCCGGGACCGCCCATTCGCCGACGCCCTGGGCAAGCCTCTGGCGGTGGTCCAAGACGTGGCCCGCATAGCCGGCCGGATCTCGATGAATCGCGCTACGCCGCGCGATGTCGTGGCGTTGGGCAAATCGGTTCGGGAGCTTGGGGCGATCGCCGACCTGCTCGACGGCCGCCTGCCTTTTGCCCAGTCCCACGCACGACTCCTGGCCCTGGCCGGGACGCTGGCGCCGCTTGGCCGGACCATAGACAAACAATGCATTGACTCCCCACCTGCGCATCTGCGCGAAGGCGGCTTGTTCCGCGATGGCATCGATGCCGAGCTCGACGAAGCACGCACGCTCCAGCGCGACGCCGCTGGCTGGCTGGCCGCCTATCAACAACGCCTCGTCGAGCAGACAGGCATCAACACGCTCAAGATCGGCTACAACAAGGTGTTCGGGTACTACATCCAGATCACCCACACCCATGCCGACAGGGTTCCTGACACCTTCTCACGCAAGCAGACACTCAAGAACGCCCAGCGCTACACCACTCCCGAATTGAAAGTGTTCGAAGAGAAGGTGACGACCGCCCAGGCCCGGGCGATCGACCGCGAGAAGCTTCTGTTCGAGCGGTTGTGCCGCGAGGCTGCGGCCCCGGCGCAGGCGTTGTCGGAGTACGCGGGCATCGTCGCCGAGCTTGATGCGCTGGCGTGCTTCGCCCACGCGGCGCGTCGTTACGGCTACACCTGCCCGCAGCTCACCGAAGAGCCGATGCTCGACATCCGCCAGGGCCGGCACCCCGTGCTCGATCAGACGCTTGGCGAGCGGTTCGTGCCCAATGATTGTCTCCTTGGGCCGGCGAGACCGTTCGCACCCGACTCCACCGGGCGATCCAACGACCATGGTGATCCACACGAAACCCCGGCCGCGGACGGCCGGGCTCGCCGGGACTCGCCGGGCCAGGCCTCAAGCCTCAAGCCTCAAGCCTCTATTGCCCTCATCACCGGGCCGAACATGGCGGGCAAGAGCACCTAGATCCGCCAGGTCGCGCTGATCGTGCTGCTGGCCCATGCCGGCAGCTTTGTCCCCGCCGAAGCCGCGACCATCGGATTGGTGGATCGCATCTTCACCCGCATCGGCGCTAGCGACGAGCTGCATGCGGGGCGGTCCACGTTCATGGTCGAGATGATCGAGGCGGCCAATATCCTCCACCACGCCACCGACCGCAGCCTGGTCATCCTGGACGAGATCGGCCGGGGCACCAGCACACTGGATGGGCTGTCGCTGGCCTGGGCGATCGCCGAGGCCTTGGCCCAGCGCCGCTGCCGAACGCTCTTTGCCACCCACTATCACGAGCTGACCGCTCTGGCGGATCGAGTCGAAAACCTCCGGAACCTGCACGTTTCGGTGCGGGAATGGGGCAACGAGATCATTTTCGTCTACCGCATACAGCCCGGGCAGACCGGCCGCAGCTATGGCATACACGTGGCGAAGATCGCCGGCCTGCCGTCGGAGACGATCGACCGGGCGACGCAGTTGCTCGAGACCCTCGCCGTGCAGACGGAACCGCCCAACGACGACGGCTCACCCCCCACCTCCGGGCCCAATTCCCAGCTGGGCCTGTTCACGGAATACCTTGAACATCCGGTGGTCAAGGAACTTGGCCAGGCGGATCTCGACACCATGACGCCGATAAAGGCGTTTGATCTGCTGCGACGGCTACACAAACAGGTCCAAGCCGGCCCGCGCCCGCCCGCTCCCTCCTCTGGCTGATCCGGCCCGCCGACGGGGCTGGCCAAGAGCCCCTGACGCAAAATCCTTCCAAAAGTCCTGGCCAGCCGCTTGCCTCGAGGCGGTCAGTGGGTATCCTTTACGAATACCTAACAGATACCGAATCTCTCGGCATTCACCCTCCTGGAGGCGTCCATGGCCATGTTGAAGCGACTTATTCGACCGCTGAGCGTGTTGGCCAGCCCCCCGGCACAGAAGGTGGTCGTCCTGAAGGTGACGATCCTGCTGCTGTGCGGCTGCAGCCAAGGGATTGCTCGCGGTGGGGGCGGCCTGGGGCTTGGGCCCGAGAGCCGCTATGTGATCCACACGCCCCAGACCTATACCGAGAACCGCGTGTTCTCGCTGAGCCTCGATGACGCGGCTTCCGGTCAACTGTCCCTGCACCATCCGCATGAGGCGATCGTCTCGCCGGATCGGGCGGTGAAGCACAATCAACCGCTGAGCGTGATCGTCAACGGAGTGTACCTGCCCCCGACGGCCGCGCTGCGCGACGTGGCGGTGATCGTCGATATCGCCTCGCTGACGGATGGGTCGGTCACATCGCTGGTGGTGTGGTATCAGCGCCGCGTGCCGGGCAATCAGATGCTCAACTTCCAGGACCTGCTGGTCTACTTCGATCCGGCCTGGAACTCCACCGTCGGGCCGCATTTCCGGCTGCGCCTCATCGATGTGAAGCAGACGCAGCGCGAAGCGACCCGCCGATTCCTCGATCAAAGCGCCGATCTGGCGGCAACACTGGGGGGCCTGCTGCCGCATCCGGCCATGCCGGGCGTCGCGCTGGCGATCGAAGCGGCGCGGATCGTGCTCGCCAACCCCAGCAACGAAGTGCTGCTGGATTATACCGTCCAGTTGTACTCGCAGCAGCACCGCGAGTTGGCGGGCGATGCGCCGCTGGGCGTCCTGCAGCGCGGGCCCTGGCTGGTGGTGGGCAGGCCAGCCGGGGAGTCTCCCGCCTTCTGGACCACGCCGCTACGACTCGATCTGCGCACGCGACAACTCATCGACGAGGCCGAGACGCCCGTTGAAGCCCCCTATATCGCCATGACCATCAGCACCGCTGAGTCGGTCGTGCCCAGTATCGTGGTTGAGCGTTCCGCGGCGCTGCTTGCGTTGCTGTCACGCTCCGGCGGCAAGCGCGATCTGGAACAGATCGAAGCCCAGGGGCGTTCCGTGTTCAGTGCCCTGGCCACGTACATCGCGCACGAACGGTTGCTGCGGTATCGCACCGTTGATGAACTCAGAGCGGTCATGACCCTGCTGCGCAACCGCGAGCTCAACACCCTTACCACCCGGGATGTGCGATTGCTCATGAACGCGGTGTCGCGGGTCGCCGGCCGGCCGTTCGCCACCGTCGATGATGCGTTGGCGTGGTGGGAGTACCCGGGCCAGCAGGGCATCATCGATGCTGACCGCTTCCGATGGCTTCCCGCTCAAGACCCCTCGGCGGAGGCGATCCCATGAATGCACACCTTCTTGACGAGCTTGTCCTGGCGGAGCTCACCCTCACCGCTGCGCCGGCCGAGGAACAGTCTCGCATCCTGCGGGCGTTCCTGCGCGACCTGCGGCATACCTTGGCGGATCACTGCGACATCGATCTGCAAGAACCGAATCCGTTGACGCGGCGCGGCACGCTTGAGTTCCTTCAGACAAGCTACGACGTGCGCTGGAAGCTGCACGTACACGTGCTGTCCCCGGACCTGTTGTCAACCGAACCGCTGGTTCGATTGATCGCATGGGTGGCGGTGCCGATGACGCCCGACGGCCGGCGAACCGCTCAGATGGACGTGCGGGCGTTCGAGGACGCCTGGCATCGCCTGCAACCGCAGGTCGCCCGCTGCCTGCACGACGCGGCCGAGCAATCCGCCGGCCGGCTGACGCTGGTTCATCCGCAACTCCCCACCACGGCCGCCTGAACATTCGCGAGGCGGCCATTGCGTCAAGTCAGATTCACCTTCCTTTGACAAGCAGCCTGGCCGGCGTACCCTGGCGGGCACAATTGAATCAGATTCGCGCTCGTGGTCGCGCATTCTCTCATGGACGCTACCTACCTCAAGACCAAATTTGACGCTGCGCTCGCCTGGAGCAACTATCTCGCCACCGACTCCGCCAAGGCCGGCAACTGGCAGAAGATCTACGAGCAGGTGCAACTTTCCGATGAGCAGCGCCGCCTCATCGAAGGGTTCGTCCGAGAGATGAAGGTGCTGTGCGTTTCAGGAATCTGGTGCGGGGATTGTGCGCAGCAGGGCCCGCTCATTGAGCGGATTGCCGAAGCGAACCCCTGCGTGAGCCTGAAGTGGGTCGATCGCGACGAGCATCCGGATCTGGCAGAGCTGATCAAGAGCAACACCGGCCTGCGGGTGCCGATGGTGATCTACATGGCTGAGGACTTCGAGCCGGTGTCGATCTACGGCGACCGCACGCTGAACCGCTACCGTGCAATGGCGGCGAAACAGCTCGGGCCGGCCTGCCCGTTGCCGGGAGCGCCGGTCCCCGATCAGGAATTACATGCCACGCTCCAGGATTGGCTGGACGAGTTTGAGCGCGTGCATCTGTTGCTGCGTCTCAGCGGCCGATTGCGCCAGAAACATGGGGATTGAACCCTTAGCCCCCGGCTCTGCCGGGGGACCATGCTGAACGCTGACCACTGAACGCGACCACCATGCTGCTTACCTCAGACATTCTCCGCCGGAAGTTCGAACAGGGCCTGTCCTACGCCGAGTTCGTCACCAGCGGTGAGCCCGAAGGCCATCGACCGCCATGGGACCAGCGCTACGGCCAACTCGAACTCGCCGCTGAGCAACATGCCCTCGTCAACTCGTTTGCTCGTGAGATGAATGTGCTGTGCGTCTCGGGCACGTGGTGTGGCGACTGCGCGCTGCAAGGCTCGTCCATGGCCCGCGTTGCCGAGGCGAATCCCCAGCGCATTCATCTGCGATTCATTCTCCGCAGTGACGAGCACGCCGATCTCGTGGTCAAAGCCCAGATCAATGCCGGCCTTCGGGTGCCGGTGACGTGGTTCATGGCCGAAGATTTCGAGCCGGTGTCGCGCTTCGGCGATCGAACATTGAGCCGGTACCGCTCGATGGCCCGCAAGCAGTTGCCACCGGATCAGGCCAACGTCCTGGCGGCGCCTCCGGCGGACCCGGTCCGCGAGGTGCTGCGGGAAGTGCTGGATGAGTTCGAGCGTGTGCAACTGCTGCTGCGGCTCAGCGCCCGCTTGCGCGAGAAGCACGGCGACTGAATCCTCAGCCCCCGTCTCTGCCGGAGGATCCAGATCCACCAGCCGGTTCCAGGACGGGCGGCCAGAGGACCCAATCTCCGTCGACGGCCTTCGCCGGATCTTCGACGACGCGAGCGCCCAGCTTTGGAGTAAGCCGGCCCCTGCGGTCGAGCGGTGGTCGGCCACCATCATCGTCACGATCCGAACCGATCGAATACAGCAGCGGCTTTCCGTCAATAAGTCGGTAGCGCAGCGGTCGGCCGTCGAAGCGGTCCGGCGGAACCGCCGGCAGCAAATCAGGCACGAGCATGTCCAGCGACTGCGGCCAGGACCCGCTACGACGGCGATACAACTCCAGCCCAATCACCACCAACATTGCATCGCGCTGTTGTGTGACCAGTTGAGGCCGAACGCCCGCCTTACCCAGCGCCGGCATCAACAGCGCAACGGGCAAATAGCGAGCGGTGTAGAGCGGCGAACGATGGATCTGCTCAACTTCACGATCGAGCCTGGAGACATCCTGCTGCCACAATGGCTTGGCGAACTCCGCCTCGGCCAGTGCATACAGACGAGAAGACTCCTCGGTCATCTCCCGCCGGCCGGCGATGACCAGCCCCAAAACCGGTCCCAGAGGGCCTACTCGCATGGGCGGGACATCCGTTACTTGGGCCGCCATGCCGTCGAGGTAACCCAGCGACTGCAGTCCCTGGGCCGTGAGCCGACCGTCTCCGTGGCCGTCATCGGTGTACAGCTGTTGCACGAAGTCCTGGAACCCCAGCTTCTCGCCGTCCAGGCGCAGCTGGACGCGCCCGCCGTGCACCGCCGAGAGGCGATGGGCCAACGCCTGGAGCTGCGAGTCGGTAAACAGTTCGGGGTGCTTGGCAAGGATCTCGCCCAACGTGTCCAGCGCTAACGTGATCTGCCCAAGCGACACCAGCTCGTTGATAATGAATGGAGTCTCTCGCGCGTGTTCGGCAAGACCAAGGCTCGCTTCGATGTCGGCCGTTGCTAAAGTGCCATCACCCGTCGCGGCCGCGCGATGCGCATCCAGCGCAAGCAGCCGGCTTAGCTTGTGCAGCTCAGAGAGATGCGGCAGAAGGATCCCAAAGAGCCCGATCGTGAGGTTGCGGTTGTCGGAATCGCTTGCCCGCTCGGGCCACAATGCAAGATCGGCTTCGTCGATCACATGGCCGACGATGTAACCCAGACCCGGCCGGGCCGCGGCTTGGCGCACAAGCTCCAGCGACTCGTCATGCGTCTCGATGTAACGCGCGACGTGGTCCCATTCTTGTTGTCCGGGGCGAACGACGTGATCTTTCACCTCCTGCGGCATTTCACCCAACGCAACAAGAGCTGTTCGATACATCGGCCAGGCCCGCTGCGTCTGGGGCACGGCACGGGCCTTGGCATTCACATCGGCGAGGTAGTCGTGGGCCATGACGGGCGTGCCGGTGAATAGACGAATCGCGGCGACGATATAGATCACCACGAGAAGGCCGATCAGCAGTCCCACGGCCTGCACCGACCGTACCCACGCCTTCCAGAGAAGCGGACGATTGCGGCGCTTGGCCCGGCGAATGAGCCTCGCCGCCTGCCGGGCGGGTCCGAACGCATCCGCCAGGGCTTGCGGCGAAGAGCCTGCCCTCAGGCCGTCAACAAAGTGCGCGATCAGCTCATCGGCAACGTCCGCCCGCTCCAATCGCCACAGCCGCGACCGGCGCGCAACCTCAAGCACGATTGACGCCAGGG
>JAPUKX010000314.1 GCA_027295435.1 Planctomycetota bacterium
GCATATCTCAAGATTCACGGTCGATGTGCGGCTCGGCAAACTTCATAGCCCTCCCACGGCGCACCCCGCCGCCCAAGCGGTGGCTCGGCGGTGGCTGGATTGGCCGTTGTCTCGACTCGCGGGCAACGCGCGCCTGATACGGCAGCGAATACTACTATAGCACATTTAGAGCACATTGACCGCCATCCACGGGTGCGCGTCAGCGTCGATCCCGGCCTGCGGTGGTCGCTATCGCGTGGCTGGGCGAAACTCGAATTGATCAAGAGATGCGGCGCAGGTGAGCGTAGTCGGGGTCAGTTGGCGTTAGAATCCCAGCTGTGATCAGCCGGGTGCACAGCTTCATTCTCCAAGGCATCGACGCTACGCCGTGTGAGATCGAAGCGGATCTCAGCCCGGTGGGGCTGCCCAAGACCACCATCGTTGGGCTGCCGGACGTAGCGGTGAAGGAGTCGATCGAACGGGTGCGAACGGCTGTGCTCAACAGCGGGTTTCGCTTCCCCCAAAGCCGGGTCACGATCAATCTTGCTCCGGCGGACGTACGAAAGGAAGGCCCGGTCTACGATCTGCCGATCGCTGTGGCGTTGCTGCTGGCGGGTGGAACGATCGATCCCGTTGCGGGCGACGGCCGGCCGCAGGCTCGGGACTTTCTCATTGCCGGCGAGCTTGCTCTGGATGGGCGGATCCGGCCGGTCAAAGGTGTGATCAGTCTGGCGCAACTGGCCGGCGAGCTGGGTGTGCGAGGGGTGATTGTTCCATCGGCCAACGCCTCCGAGGCGGCTGCGGTGGACGGCATTGAAGTCCGCGGGGTGGAGACTCTTGGGCAACTCGTCGCGCTGTTCAACGGTCAATGTCAAGTTCCGCCACACTCGACGATCGACATCGAGTCGTTGATCGCCGAGAGGAAGCCGAAGGTGGACTTTGCTGATGTGCGCGGGCAGGAGGCGGCCAAGCGAGCGCTGACTATCGCCGCCGCCGGCGGACACAACGTGCTGATGCTGGGTCCGGCGGGAACCGGCAAGACGATGATGGCCAAGGCCCTGCCGGGTGTGTTGCCGCCGCTGAGCCGAGCTGAGGCGTTGGAGGTGACGCGCATCTATTCCAGCGTCGGCGGGCTCGCGCCTGGCCAACCGTTGATGACCCGGCGACCCGTGCGAGCGCCGCACCACACGGCCTCCAGCCCGGCAATCATCGGCGGGGGCACGATACCCAGGCCCGGCGAGGTGAGCCTGGCTCATCGCGGCGTGTTGTTTCTCGACGAGATGCCGGAGTTCTCTCGCGATGTGCTGGAGACGCTTCGCCAGCCGCTGGAGGATGGATGCGTGACCGTCGCGCGTGCACACGGCTCGGTGCGGTTCCCTGCGCGGTTCATGCTGGTGGGCGCATTGAATCCGACGCCCAAGGGCACGATGGCTCGCGACGAGGTCAGCCAGCGTGCGATGGAGAAGTACCTTTCGAGGATGTCCGCGCCGCTGATCGACCGCATCGACATCCATATCGAGGTGCCGTCGGTTCCTTATAAACAGCTTGCATCGAAGCAGCGGGGGACCGACACCACGACCATTCGGCAACGCGTGCTCGATGCCCGCCAGATTCAGTCTCAGCGCCAGGGGCCTGGGCTTATCAACGCTGAACTATCGGGCAAGGCGCTGGATCGATATGTTGAATTGGATGACGCCGCCCAGACGCTGCTCGGTCAGGCGATGACGGAGATCGGGCTCAGCGCTCGGGCGTATGACAAGATCCGCCGTGTCGCGCGCACCATCGCTGATCTGGAAGCGACTGAACGCGTGCAATCTCACCACATCGCCGAAGCGGTGCAGTACCGCCTGCTCGACCGCATCCTGTGAGAAATGCCGACAGGTCGAAACACCGAAAGGCGAGCCGGGGCCGCCGCGGCGGATCGGCCCGGTGAAGGTCAACGACATCCGAAGAAGCCCACGGACTCGAGTCCGTGGGCTTCCGCGTGCCGTAGCGGGTCGGTTGATGGGCCGCCTTACAACCCCGGGGCGAAGCCGCGGCGCATGGTGTTTTCGCACACCGACCGCGGCTCGACGAAGTGCAGCAGGTAGTCCGCCCCCCCGGCCTTGGTCCCCACGCCGGAGAGTCCCAGCCCGCCGAACGGTTGCCGACCGACCAGCGCCCCGGTGATGGCGCGGTTGAGATAAAGATTGCCGACGCGAAACTCACGCCGGGCCTGCTCAAGGTTCGATGGTTTGCGGCTGAACACGCCGCCGGTGAGTTTGAAGCCGGTCGTGTTAGCCAGATCCAGCGCTTCGTCGAAGGTGTTGACCTTCATCACGCAGAGCACCGGGCCGAAGATCTCCTCGTTGGCGACGCGGGCCGTCGGCGGTACCTCGGCGAAGATGTGCGGTGCGATGTAATCGCGCCCGGACATCAGCTCACGCTCCGGGGGCAGCGTCATTTGTAACGCCAGCCGCGCTTCAGCCTTGCCCAGGTCGATGTACTCGTGGATCGACTGGTATGCGTTGCGATCGATGACCGGCCCGAAATCAACCGCCGGGTCCAGCGGATCGCCGATCTTCAACGTTCGCGTTGATTCGCACAGCCGCTCCAGGAACGTGTCGTAGGCCGATTCGTGCACGATCGCGCGCGAGCAAGCCGAGCACTTCTGCCCCTGATATCCGAACGCGGACTGCCGCACGCCGAGCACCGCCTCGTCCAGATCGGCCGAGGCGTCGATGATGATCGCGTTCTTACCGCCCATCTCGCTGATCACCTTCTTGACGTGCCGCTGGCCCGGCGGAACCTGGCCGGCCGCAGCAACGATGTCCAGCCCGACTTCCATCGAACCGGTGAAGGCAATCAGCGCCGTGCGAGAATCGCGCACCAGCTTGGCTCCGACGGTGCGCCCCGGCCCGGCCATGAAATGGATCACGTCTTTCGGGCAGCCCGCTTCGAGCAGGATCTCATAAAAGGTCTTCCCGATGCCCAGCGCCGGTCCCGCGGGCTTGATGATGGTCGGGTTGCCCGTCACCAGCGCCGCCGTGGTCATGCCGCACAGGATCGCCAGCGGGAAATTCCACGGGCTGATGACCACGGCCACTCCGCGTGGCTGATAGATCAACTGATCCAGCTCACCGACGAACCGGCCGAGACGCTGGTGTTCAAACAAAGCCACCGCCTGGCGCGCGTAATACTCACAGAAGTCGATCGCTTCGCAGACGTCGCCGTCTGATTCCCGCCAGACCTTGCCCGCCTCGCGGATGATGATGCCGCACAGCTCATCGCGCCGGCTGCGCATAATCCGGGCCGCTTTGACGAGCACCGCGGAGCGCTCTCGCGCGGGAAGCGCCCGCCATGTGCCCAGCCCAGCGTGGGCGGCCCCAAGCGCCTGCTCGGCATCATCCTCGGTCGCGTCGGCCTTGACCTTGGGAGCTTGCACCCCAGCGATCGCCTTGACAAAGGTGTCTCGCACGGTCTCTTGGGAGAAGTCGCGCATCGGCTCGTTCATAAACGGCCGACCGTCAGCGACACCTTCCACCGCGGCGCTGAGTTGATGTCGCTCCGGGGCGCCGGCGAGGCGCTGCTCGCCGGGATCGCTTTCGAAGCGCCGCTGCGGTGATGCCAGCAGTACGTCGGGCGAGGCGTCTTCGAGAAAACTCGCTCGTAGCCACGATTCGTTGGAGGTGTTCTCCAGGAGCCGGCGAACCAGGTACGCCATGCCGGGGATCATCTCCCCCACGGGAACGTATTCGCGGGCCCGCAGCCCCCGCTCAACGGCCGCGCCATTGATCTGGTCGCCCATGCCGTGCAGCGTCTGGATCTCCACCGCCGATTCAGGCAGGTCGTGTCGTTGTAGCAAGGCGAGGGCGTGGGCAATCGAGCGGATGTTGTGTGAACCCAGTGCGAGGTTGACCCCACCTTCGCCGCTGCCTCGGGGAATCGCGTCGATGCACGCTCCAACCATGCGCTCGAAGCACGCATCGGTTTCGACCTTGCGGCTCCATACCGGGACCGGCCAGCCTTGCTGTTCCGCGTCGATCGTCTCGTAATCCCAATACGCGCCCTTGACCAGGCGGATGGTGACCTGCCGGCCGCTGCGCTTGGCCCAGTCGATGATGCGCTTCGCATCTTCATCGCCGCTGCGCAGATACGCCTGCATCGCCAGTCCGGCCGGGAACTCGATCGCCTCGCAACAGCGCACAAAAAGCTCAAGCGTGAGGTCCTTGAGCTGATAATGCTCCATGTCGAAGTTGATGAAGACGTTGTTGTCACGAGCGGCTTCGAGGATCGGGCGCAGCGCCTCGGTCAACCCCCCGATCGTGCCTGCAAAGTCAATCGGATCGGTGCGGGCGTACAGCGAGCTGATCTTGATCGAGACGTTGGTGCGCGGGATCTGGCCGAGGTGGTCGTGCTCCAGCCGGTCATTGGCCGGCCAGCGGGCCACTTCACGAGACAGGTTGCGGACCAGATCGAGGTACTTGCGCTGATAGTCACATGCCTCGGCGTGGCTCACGCACACTTCGCCCAGCAGATCGACCGAAAACCCGATACCCCGCGACCAGAGGTCTTTGAGCATCGGCTGGGCCGACGCCGCATCGGTCCCGGCAATGAACTTCTGCGCCATCGCCGTGATCTGGCCGGCCACGGTCTTGGCCATCATCCCTTTCATCAGTCCGCCGGCTTTGA
>JAPUKX010000315.1 GCA_027295435.1 Planctomycetota bacterium
ACACGCCTCAGCCAATCCCGATTCACTGAATTGGACGATTCTCCTTCAATCCCATGCATTCATATCCGTTGGTGTTCACACCCATCCTGAAGGAGAAGGTCTGGGGCGGCCGGAACCTTGCCGACCTGGGCAAGCAACTGCCGCTGGGCGCCCTGATCGGCGAGTCGTGGGAGCTGGCGGACCTGCCGCTGACAGTCGAGGCCGGTCGGTCGGTCATCGCCAACGGCCCGCTGGCGAACCGGACTCTTCACGATGCAATCGCCGCCGATCGCGAAGCGATCATGGGCCCGGCGCCGCTGACGCCGCAAGGGGGTTTCCCATTGCTCATCAAGTTTCTCGATGCCCGAGAGAACCTTTCGGTGCAGGTCCATCCCGACCATGCGTATGTCAAGAAACATCCGCGAGCCCATCTGAAGTCCGAAGCGTGGGTTGTGGTGAAGGCCGAACCGACGGCGGTAATCTACAAAGGGGTCAAGCGGCAGGTGACCCGCGAGCAATTCGCCCGGCACATCGAGACCGGGCAGGTGGTAAACGACCTCAACGCCGTGGCGGTCACACCCGGCGAATGCTATTACCTGCCCAGCGGCACATGTCACGCTCTGGGGGCGGGAGTCGTCGTGGCCGAGATCCAATCCACCAGCGACACCACCTTCCGCGTCTACGACTGGGGCAGGAGCGATCGCCAGTTGCATATCGAGCAGGCACTGGAGTGCTTGGCCTTCGGCGAGGCGCTACGCGGGCCGGAGCCGCCGGGCCGGCCGATCGTCGTCGGCGCAGTTCGATCCACGCCCCTTCTGAAAACCGAGATGTTCGAGATCGAACGAATTGAGACCCAAGCTGACACAAGCCTTCAAATCGTCACCTCCGGCATGCCGATGATATGGATGACGCTAAACGGCGGCGGGGAAATCCAGACACCCAATGCCCCTACCGTCGGATTATCGGCGGGTACCACGGTGCTCATGCCGGCGTCGCTGAGGGATTCCGTTGCGTCGCTATGGGGGGCGACGACCCTGCTTTGCGTAACGCTGCCTTCACCCCTAGAGGGTCTGATCGCATGACCTCGAACTGGAAGCATCGAACCTTGCTCCTGGCGGTCCTGGCGCTGTCGGTATCATCGGCCCAGGGCACGCAGCACCTGGTCGCGCCCGGCGATGATTGGCAGAAGCTTGCATCCCGGTTGCGCAGCGGCGATGAAATCATCCTCATGCCGGGTGAGCATCGACCGGCTTCATTCACGATGTTACACGGCACGCGAGCCAAGCCCATCACGATCCGCGGCATCAACCGCGCCAACCCAGCCATCATTGCAGCCGACCGGGTCGGGATCACCCTACATCGGCCGCAGCACGTGGTGCTGGAGAACCTCATCGTGACCGGTGCATCCATCGCGGGCATCGTGGCCGATGATGCCGACGGCTCGGGCGCACTTGAATCGCCGCGTGGGGACCCGTGGCCGGCCAACCTGGTGATTCGCCACGTCTCGGTGACCAAGACCGGGCGGCGCGGCGAGCGCCACGCCATTGAGCTTGCCGGCCTTCAGGGCGTTCGCATAGAGGACGTGCGCATCGAAGGATGGGCCGGCTCGGGCCTCGAGTTGGTCGGATGCCACAGGGTACGAATCGAGCGATGCCGCTTCATCGGCCTCAAGAACCACCGCCAGCTACGGGCAATTCGGGTCCGTGGCGGAAGCCAATATGTGGCTATCCACCACTGTCGGTTTGAGAATGCCGGCGACCTCGTGCTCCACGTGGGCGGTGCCAGCGCCCGCGACGAGTTCCGGCCAACCCTGGCCGACGACGCGCCCACCGGCTCGCTGTTTGAGGCTCGCTACGTTCAGGTTCAGCACTGCACCTTCATCGGAGGCAACTGCCCGATCGCCTTGAGCAATTGTGACAGCACCCTGGTGCGCAACAACACGATCGTTCGCCCCCGACGGTGGGTGCTGGGCATCCTCGACGAACAGGTGGACCCTCGCTTCGGGCCGACGACGCGCGGAATCTTTGGCGCTAACCTGATCGTCTGGGAACCCGGCGACCTTCAGCGCCTGGCTTATGTCGCCAAGGGCGTTGAGGCCGATCGGTTCGGGATGCATCAGAACCTGTGGTGGTCAGCCGAGCCCCCTGATCTGCGCGAAGCGCTGGGACCGCTGCCGGGCGAAGGGCGTTTTGCCCAGATGACCATTGTCGATCCGAAATTAGATGAGCATCTGAAGCCGACGGAGCCACTAGCAGAACTTTTCGGAGCCAACGCCCCATAAGGGGAGGCGTGAGGGTTGAGGGTTGAGGGTTGTCGGGCGCTGAAGAAAATGGTCGAGGCAGACAGTTTCGGGGGAATCCGCAGGGGATTGTTGTGGTCTTCTCAAGAGGGCGCAGCCCGTCTTCGCCGACGTGGTCACTCCCACCTATCCTTGAGGGCTCCCAGCGATGGCTCAGGGCATGACCAACTCAAAGCTCCGGACCTGGATGCGGAAAGCCTCTGGGCGATTGATCAATCTCAGCACGGCGATTTGCCGGGACCGGCATCGGGCTGAGGAAGTCGTACAGGAGGCATTCATCAAGCTCTGGCGACAGCCGCCCGAGGCGGGTGAGATCGCCTATGCGTCCTGGCTTCGACGGGTGGTAACGAATCTCTCGATAAACGCCTTGCAGCGCACACGCCGGCCGGGCCCCTTGCCGCGTTTTTCAAACGACCCCGCTCTGCGCACAACGCAGCACCCTGAAAGGCGCGGCGATGTCCAGGAGAGCCTCCAACGAGTTCAGGCTGCGATGGATCGGCTTGATGAATCCAAGCGGGCGATCCTCGTGCTGCGGGCTTACGAGCAGCTCAGCTATGAGGAAATTGCGCAACACCTCAGCGTACCGGTCGGGACCGTGATGAGCCGCCTGAATCGCGCTCGGATCGCACTCATGGAAGAGCTCAAGCGTGGCCTGCGTCACGCTACGGACGATCCATTGGTGTTCGATATCCGCAAGTACCGCGACGCGTGATGCGCCGCGGGCCGCAACGGTGGGAAACAACATGAACGACAAGCCTATTGAAACCATGGATTGCACGGACATTCGGGCGATGCTCTCGGGGCTGCTGGACGATCAGGTCGCTGCCGAGACTCGCTATCTCGCTGAACGACATCTCGCTGAGTGCCCCGCCTGCCGGGAGCTGCTCAGCGAAGCGGAGCGAAACGAAGAGCTGATTGCCGCCGAGGCCGCAAGCCACGGCTCGCCTGAGCACCCCCAGCAGGAGTTCGAAGCCGCGGTGCTGAGCCGCACGGTGTATGCGCAGCGTCGCCGGGCGGCCGCGAACCGATGGACGGCCTGGGTCGGCTGGCTTGCCGCCGCTGCCGCGCTTTTTCTGGCGATCTCGATCTGGGAGCTCGACCGGCGGGCAAGCCTCTCCAGGTCCATCCCGCAAGGCATCCGCCGAGGCGCCCCGGTGATCAGAGCCGCCTCATACCCCACCGGGGCGGAGATCAAATCGTGGACCCTTGACCGTGCATTCCCTGGCGACGCCCCACTAATTCTTTCCGATGCAGCGGTGACCAAGGGCCTCACTCACATCATTGCACCGCAGGAGCCAGCGAAAGAGCAGCGAACCGTTGGTCTGGCAATCTCCCGGGACGATGCCGAAACACTTGACTCGGTCTCCCTGGCTTTGGCCATGCTCGCGCAGGCTGATGATCGCAGCTTCGCCGATGTCGATCAGGTCCGCCGCATCACCGAGTACGATCACTTGCTTCCCAGGCTGGCCGACGCCCACCGCAACCTTCCCCTAGCGGATCGCCCCGCAGTGCTTGCAGCGGAGTCGGTGCTGTATCGTGTCGTGCGCGGGCCGTTGGACCTCGACGAGGTCCGCGAGATTCGGGAAGCAATCGCCCATTTGAACCTGGTGGGCCGGATCGACGCAATCAGCGGCCGATGGACCACTGCCTCGTCGCTGTAAGCAGGTCTAAACGCTCAGCGCCGTTGCCTTGTGGTCGGTGTGAGAGGCAGTAGACTGCTGCCCATGAGGATCACCTTCAGCCAGCCGGTGCAACTGGCTGAGCTCTATGGCATGAAACCGAGCGGCTTGGCTCGTCCGGACCGATCCGCCGCGACACACCGGCTGCCCGAAGCGGGCGGGCGTCCCGAACCACCTCGGCTGGACCAGACGGTCGCGCGGCTGGTGGCGGGCGTGGTGCGCCAGCCGATCGCCTTCGGCGCCGAACACGGTTCAGCCGCTGCGCCCGGCTCGACGCTGCCGCTTTACAAGCGGGCCGCCGACAAAGTCGAAGCAGCGGTGGCCGTGCACCTTGGCCGCATGATCGATGTCGTCGGGTGACCCACCGCTATCTCGCCACTCTGACGCTCGCCACACAAGGCCCGGTCTCTGATCACAGCGGGGACGCCCCCATCTACAGCGCCGGCGGGCTCTGCTCAGCCAACGGCATGATCTCGGCGTCGGACCGTCCTTGCTGGTCAAGCCAATCCAGCAGCTTCCGGATGCTGGCGGTGGCGAGGCAAATGAACGTATCAGCGGCGCCGTAGTAGACGTTGAGCGTGTCACCGTCGTCGGCCACGGTGAAGCCACAGGGAAAGACGACGTTGTCCACATCGCCCTCGCGCTCGTAGTCCGCTTCCGGCCCGAAGACCCAGGTGTCACCGCGGCGCAGGCACACCTCAGGATCATTCAGATCGAACAGGGCCAGACCGATGCGATATAGACTTCCCGACACCGTGGTTCGCACGCCGTGGTAAATCATAAGCCAGCCACTCTCGGTCTCGATGAGCGGAGGTGAGAGGCCAATTTTGTTCGCGTCCCACCAGCCGCCGCGCCGGGCCCGCAGAACGAGCTTGTGGTCTCCCCAATGGCGCAGGTCCGGCGAGTAGGAAACCCAGATGTGCGCGCCCATCGGCGTGGAGGGACGGTGGATCATGGCCCATCGACCATTGATCTGCCTCGGCAGCAGCGCGGCGTCCTTGTCCTCCGGCGACATCACCACCCCGCAGCGCTCGAAGTGGCGGAAGTCCTCGGTCATCGCCAGGGCGACACCCGGTCCGCCCCACGAGAACGCCGTATACACCACCACGTATTTGCCCAGCTCGGCGGCGTAGGTAATCCGCGGATCCTCGATCCCCCAGAGCTCCTCGGGGTGCAGTCGAGGGTCCGGCGCCATGGTCGGCTGGGGATCGATCTGCCAGTTGTTCACGCCGTCGGCGGATCGAGCCACACAGAAGTGCGAGTGTCCGCGCCGGTCTTCGACGCGGCAAAGCAGAAGCGTCGTGCCGTCCGCCAACCGAGTCGCACCGGGGTTGAAGACGCTGTTCGCCGGATACGGCCAATGGGCCGCGGTCAGAATCGGATTGCCGTCGTACCGGTGGAACAGGATCTCATGATGGGAATTGTGTGCTGGCATCAAGGCGACATCCCTGTGCAGACGGTTTCGTGGACCGTGGCATCACCCCAGCGAGCACGCACCACGGCTGCTCCCGAGGTCTTTTCGGCATAGGAAAGGGCGGACCTTAAGTCCCGGAGGTCGCCAGGACCTGGGCCGCGGGGATTTCGATGGCGGCTTCGGCCAGGCGCATCTCCACCAGCGAGAGCAGGAAAGCCAGCATCGATTCCGCCCCGAGGTTGGGGTTCACGTGGTCCGGCTGCAGTCCATCATGGCAGCCGCCCGTGCTCGGATCATAGATCGGGGTGCGTAGATCGTTTCGGCCCACAAACCAATCGAAGGCTCGTTGAGCTTCGACCTTCCATTGGTCATCGCCGGTGGCTCGATGCGCCTCCAGGCACGCGGCGACCGTGGCATGGGCTTCAATAGGCTGTTGATCGAACCGTGCCCGCTCGCCGCCTCGGGAGTAGAACCCGTTGGACCCGATCGGGACGAAGTGCCCCCCATCGGCCCGTTGTATCTGGGCCAACCACTCCAGCGACTCCAGGGCGGTTTCGACCATGTCGTCCCGCGACATTGATCGCCCACACACCAGCAGGGCATGAGGCAGCTTGGCGTTGCAGTAGGTAAGGAGGTTCTCAAACCACAGCCAATCGGAATCACTGCCGGGCTGGTACATATCCAGGAGGCGTTCGCCCAGGACACGCTGGGCGTCCTGGGCAATCCGATCGCCTGAATACCGCGTGAGGTACTCGTGGATCCCAAGGAGCGTGAACGCCCAGGCCCGAGGATTCTTGAATTGCAGAGTCGGCGGCAAAGCCGCTTCGAACAGCTGCCCCGCCCACTCGCGGATTCCCTGCTGTTGGCGATGGGCGACGACGGTCCCCAAAGCCCACATCGCCCGGCCATGGCTGTCCTCGGAGCCCTCCTCCTCCAGCCACCGTCGGTCGTGTGAGAGGAAGTTGCGGAAACGTTTCGTCCGGGGATGAAACGCGTGCTGGATGAATGCCATATACCGCGACGCGAATCCGGACAACTCTTCGGATGATACGTCAGCGGCCTCGTCAACCAGGACGCTGAAGATCAGCGCGCGAGCGTTGTCGTCCGTGCAATAGCCTTCAGAATAATTGGGTACACCGAAGGTCGCGTGCTGCAACAGCCCCGTGCCGTCAGTCATCCGCCGAAGATGATCCAGCTTCAGCAGCGGCAGCTCGCCCGGGCGCTTGTCGAGCGTGGTGGCCTCGAACGCGGGTCGTGGACGATGCAGCCGCATGTCGCGAGCATGGTCGAACGCTTCCATGTAGCGGCGGGCAACTTTCGGCCAGATCATGTCCCGGCCGAACAAGTAGGCCCGCTTGCGCATGGCGTCTCGGCGAACGGGATCATCCAGCAGACCGATCACGGCTTCGGCGACCGCGTCGGAATCGCCGATCGGCGCCAGGACGCCTCGCTCCTCGGCCAGCAGTTCCTCGGCATGCCAATACGGTGTGGAGACGATGGCCTTGCCGGCCCCGACCGCGAAGGCGAGCGTACCGGAGACAGCCTGAGCGGTGTTGAGGTACGGCGTAACATACAAGTCCGCCGCGCCCAGGAACTCCGTCAGCTCCTCGGCACTCACAAAACGGTTGTGGAAGATCACTCGGCTCTCCACGCCGCACTCCCGGGCGAGCTGTTGCAGGCTCAACCGGTAGATCTCGCCCTGGTGTCGCTTCAACGTCGGATGCGTCGCGCCCAGAATGATGTACACCGTGTCGGGATGGCGGTCGATGATGGCCGGCAGGGCCTCGATGACGCACTCGATGCCTTTGCTCGGCCCGAGTAGTCCGAACGTCAGCAGGACGTTCTTGCCCTCCACGCCGAACTTGTCCTTGAAGAAGCTGGGATCGATGAAGGGCACGTCGTGAATGCCGTGCGGGATGATCTCTATCTTCTCGTCGGAGCTCGGGTGGACATCCCGGAGCATCGCCGCGCTGCGCTTGGTCATGACCACGAGCTTGTCGGAGCGTTCGACGATCTCATCCATCACCGCCCGTTGGCTGTAATCGGGCTCGGCGAAAATCGTGTGGAGCGTGGTCACGACGGGCCCTTCGTCGATGCCACCCTCGTCCCGGCCGAAGAAGGCCTCGCCCGCGAACGGCGGCGTGATGTAGGGGGGATAGTCGGAGGGCCCGTGGTGTATGGCGGGCGGGGTGC
>JAPUKX010000316.1 GCA_027295435.1 Planctomycetota bacterium
ACCAGTAGACCGGCGCGTGCATTTCGCTGTGGGCCGCCTGCCAGTCCCAGACGATTTTCCCACCCGCGTCGTACTCGAGGATCGCCACGGTCGTCGTCCGTGTGAAATCCCGGTTCCAACTCAAGACGATCTGCCCTCCCTTGTGCAGCTCGACCCTCGCCGCGACCGGGAACCACCGGCTGAGCCCTTCCGCAGTGGTCAAGCAGGTGAACACCTCGTCATGATGACAAGCGATCGTCTCCTGCAGAACCACCCAGGAGCCGTCCTCTTCTTGCCTGACCAAGTCAGCACTCCCTGAATCAACTTATGGGCCGGCTTTAGGATTCGACCGCTTGATATTCAGCACGACCTCGGGTTCCTGTTCGTGGGCGGTGAGGTCATCATAGCTTTCGCGGCGGCGCACCAACATGGCGGTGTCGCCGGCCACCATCACCTCGGCGGGTAGCGGCATTGAGTTGTACCGGCTGGCCATCACCATTCCATAGGCGCCGCTGGAAAACACCGCCAGCAGATCGCCTCGATTGACCGGCGGCAGCAGGCGATCGACGGCGAGAAAGTCGCCCGTTTCGCAGATCGGTCCGACCACGTCAACCGGAGCCAGGCCGGGAAAGTCCATCTGTTGCCGGCGCTGGCGGGGCACATGCTCACGCGCGACGCGACACGGCCAGATGAAATGGAATGCACCGTAGTGTGACGGCCGGATGAGCACGTTCATGCCGCCGTCGCAGATCGCAAAAGTCTTGGTCCCCGATTTCTTGACATACAACACCCCAAGAAGCAGCACGCCGGCGTTGGCGGTAATCGTCCGCCCCGGCTCGATGATGATTTTCAGGCCATCCTTGACGCGGTCGGCCAGGAGAGGGACAAGCTCCCGGGCGTATTCGCTGGCTAGGGGCGCCTGCTCGGTTACGTAGTCCGCGCCAAACCCGCCACCGAGAACCAGCATGTCAATCCTGTAGCCACGCGCCGCCAGTTCGTCGATAAGCCGAAGCACTTTCGTGATGCTCTGGACGTATGGCTTGGCGGAATACACGGGGGAGCCGATGTGCAGGTGAATCCCGGTTACGGCACAATGCCGGTCGCGGCCATAGGTGTCGAAGAATGCCCTGGCCCGGTCGAGGTCAACGCCGAACTTCGTTTCCTTCTTGCCGGTCGTCGTGTAGCGATGCGTCTGCGGATCGACGTCGGGGTTGACGCGCAGCGCGGCCTGGCAGCGGCGATTCATCCGCGCGGCGATGCGGCTGATATTCTCAAACTCGCCCTCGGACTCGATGTTGAACCATCCCACCTCGGCCTCCAGGGCCAGGCTGATCTCGGCATCGGTCTTGCCGACACCGGCATAGACGCAGCGCTTCGGATCGACGCCCGCCAACCGTGCGCGGTGCAGCTCGCCGCCGCTGACGAGGTCCATGCCGGCCCCGCATTCGGCGAGGACCCGGCACACCGCCAGGTTGGCGCTGCTCTTGATCGAATAACAGATCAGGGGATCCAGCGCCGCGAACGCCTTGGCGAAGCGGGCATAGTGATCGGTAAGCGTCGCCCGCGAATACACGTAGCACGGCGTCCCCACCTGCTGGGCGATGGCGGCAACGGTCACGGCCTCGCAATACAGGTTGCCATCTTGGTAAGAAAAGTGATCCATACCACCCCGCGGCGCCCAAGTCTGGTTCGATTGTACCGCCAGTCGGCCTACAAATGCTCATCGCCTTGGGGCGGAGGTCCGAAAGACCCGTGGTCACCCCGGCCGCTGCGCATCGCGCGCAGTCCTGCGAAGGAGCTATAGCCGTTCCAAGCGGCGAAGATCAACAGCAGCAGCGGATGCAGTGCCCTATGTTTCGTGTCAGCGTAATCCATCCCGGCGATGACAACAAACAAGACCGCCCCAATGAGGCCGACCGCCCCATAGATCAGATTGCCAAGCACCCGATTCGCCAACGTCAACAATGCTGACGCACCGAACGCAATGGCCGAGCCTTTGAGCGTCCAGTCCAGAAGCGCGACGAACAACAGGAACTCGCCGGTCATTACGCTGTGGTAGTTCCAGTGTGTCGCGAACCCGAAGTATCCGAAGATCGCCGCGCTGAGCAGCATGATGCCCGGCCCGGCCAACGGGCTGCGGTACGATGCCCGGCTCATCGCTGGGCTACCCAGAATGGGATGCGGCTCGGAGACATCGCTTGGCGATTAGACCTCACTGATCTTCACTGCTCGGTGCTCCCTTGCGGAAACCAGCGCGGCGTGAAGCACTTTCTGCGTCCGGCAGGCGTCCTCGAAGTCGGCCACGGCAACGATCGGCTTGCGGCCGGCGATCACCTTGATGATATCCGCAGCCTGGCTGATGAATTGGTGGTCGTACCCCAGCGGGTGCCCCGGCGGCCCATACGCTTCGGCATAGGGATGATCGCCGGGGTTGGTGCACATGATCCTGCTCCAGCCACGCAGGGATGATTCAAGCGTGTTATCCCACCACAGCAGCTCGTTCATCCGCTCGAAGTCGAACTTGATCGAGCCCCTCTCGGCGTTGATCTCCATGCAGTTACGGTTGAGATTGCCCGTGGCCAGGCGGGTCGCTTCAAACGAACCGACCGCCCCGGATTTGAACCGGGCAAGAAAGAGCGCACAATCATCGACGGTGGATCTGCCATAGCGGGTCTTGCGCCCTCGGCCCGCCTCAGCCAGCGGTCGCCTGGTGATGAAGGTCTTAGCGATGGCTCCGGCGATCTCGGTGATCTCGTCTGCGGTGATGAAGCGGGCCATATCGACGATGTGGGCGTTCAGATCGCCATGCGCGCCGGAGCCGGCCTGGCTGATGTCGAAGCGCCACGACAGACTTGTCTGAGGCCCACCCCAATCCTGGAGGTACTGTGCGCGCACGTGATAGATTCGCCCCAGCCTCCCTTTGCGTACGAGCTGATGCGCGAAAGCCACCGCGGGGCACCGCCGGTAATTGAACCACACGAACGTCCCGATCCCCCGTCGCTTCGCTCTTTGGGCTGCGACGCGCATGGCCTGAGCATCGTCGAGCCTCCCGGCGAGCGGCTTCTCACACGCCACATGCTTGCCCGCCTCCAGCGCCGCCACGGCCTGGGGGGCATGGAGATGGTTCGGCGTGGCGATATCCACCAGATCGATGGTTGGATCGCCGATCACCCGGCCGAGGTCCGTGGTCGCCTCGGCCCAGCCCCACTTGCGGGCGAAGCGGCGGGCGTCTTCCGAATCGCGGGCGCAGACGGTGTGCATCACCGCAACTCGCGGCAGGTCGAAGAACTTGTTGACGCTCATCCAGGCGTTGGAATGGGCTCGGCCCATGAATCCGGTGCCGATCAGGGCGATGTTCAACGGTTTGGGCATCCCGCAACCCTCCGTGCCATGATGATCTCCGCCACGCCCCCAATCACGTCTTTGTCCCAAAGCCCGAGGCGACGCTGGGCGGACGCCAGACAATCGTTCATAATGCCCGCGATCACGCAACCCCCACAGGGAGAATAACCTGATGATTACTCGCCGAGACTTCTGTCTGGCCCTGGGGGCCGTGGCCGCCACAGGCTCCCGACCTCGGCGGTCCTGGGGCACGCTGCCCAGGAGGCAGGGTCCGTTCGATTCTCAAGAGATACGCGGCAAGGGCGCGGTGATTCTCGGCGACGGCGGTCGCGTGCTGGTGATGCCCACCGGCGACGGCCCGCTGATGATCGATGCGAAGTTCTTCCACACGGCCGATGATCTGTACGAGCAGGTCCTTCAGCACGTTCCTACTCCGCCGTCGCTATTGATCAACACCCACCATCACCGCGACCATACCGGCGGCAACTGGAGATTCTCCCCCCACGGCGAACTGATCGCGCATAAGAACCTGGCGCCGCGGCTGGCCGGGAATCTGGCCCAATACCGCCGGACTGCCCAGCAGGAGCTTGATCAACTTCGACAATCCGGGGCGGGTGAAACCCGAATCAACTCCGCCATTGCACGACTTGCGCGTGCCGAACGTCTGGGCGTGGACGATTTTGCCCCCGACCGCCTCTGCTCGGGGGAGCTGAATGTCAGCCCCGGCGGGCTGGAGCTGTACATTCGACACTACGGCCCGGGTCACACCGACAACGATGTCGTCGTGTTCCTCCCCAAACTCAATATCCTGCACATGGGCGATCTGCTGTTCCACGAGCTGCACCCGTTCATCGACAAAGCGGCCGGGGCGACGACCGTCGGCTGGCAGCGATCGGTCCGCGAGGCGATGAAGCTGTGCAATGATGAGACGATCATCATCCCCGGCCACGGCAAGGTCACCGACCGGACCGCCCTGC
>JAPUKX010000317.1 GCA_027295435.1 Planctomycetota bacterium
TGCGTTGGCCGCAATTACGCAAAGTTTCATCAACGTCCATTGCGTGCCTCGTTCCTGGGGCCTGTCGGTCGCGTTGGTGGGCATGATACTCGCGGATCAGCCTTGCGACCCAACACCGAGGTCCCGCTTACCGGCAATGAGCGTACCGATGTGCTCGCCGGCCATGGCCCGGCGGACGTTCCCGGCGGTCTTGAAGTCGAACACGAGCACCGGCAAGTTGTGCTCCATACACATCGTCAGGGCGGTGAGATCCATCACCCCCAGCTGCTTCTCGATCGCCTCTGTGAAGCTCAGCTTCGCATAGCGCGTCGCGTGGGGGTCCTTCTTCGGATCAGACGTATACACGCCGTCAACCTTGGTCGCCTTGAGCAGGACGTCGGCGTTCAGCTCAGCTCCGCGCAGGGCGGCGCAGGTGTCGGTCGTGAAGAAAGGATTTCCCGTTCCCGCCGCCAGGATGAGCGTTCGGCCCTTCTCGAAATGGCGCAGAGCCCGGGCCCGAATGAACGTCTCGCCGACGGCGGGAATGTCGATCGCCGACATCAACCGGCAACTCTGACCCGCGCCGGTCAAGGCCTCTCGCAGCGCCACACTGTTGATGACCGTGGCCAGCATGCCCATGTAATCGGCGGTGGACTGGTCAATCTGACCGTGCTTCGTCAGCATGGAGCCGCGGATCATATTGCCTCCTCCGACCACCACGGCGATCTGGGTGCCGAGCTTCGCCGCATCGGCGATCTCCTGGGCCATCAGGCTCAGCTCCTCGGGGTCGATCCCGAAATCGCCCGGCTTGGCGAAGCTCTCACCGCTGATTTTCAAAATAACACGTCGGTATCGGGGCGTGGCCTGATCAGGCATGATCATGATCCCGCGTAAGCATATCCGCCGAATTGGACAGGCTATCACCAGCCGGGTCAAGCTGGGCCGTCTCGCCGACGATCATTTCAACCCTCCTATTATGTGCGTGGCCGGTGCCGGAGGAAACCGGCCGAACCTTCCTTCGTATGGAGAATCGGTGAACGAGCCACGTCACGAATCGCAGCAGCCTGGCCACCTTGGCGCCACCATCGCCGAGTTGCAGCAGAGCGTTCGACGGCTGGAGGAGCAGCGTGAGCTGCTGGGGCGGCGTCGCCGGCGCCATCTGTTGATCATGGGTGTCTCGGTATCAATACTGGTCCATCTCGGGCTGATGCTGTATCTGAACTTCATTCGCCGTGCGGTGCCCTCGGGGCCGGGTGTGCAGCCGGTCAGTATTGAGTTTGGGGTCCTTTCCGAGCAGGAGTTGACGCAACTGGCGGACTTCGCGTTCGAGGATATGACGCCGCAGATCATTTCATCATTCGACGACCTGCCCGATGACGACCCCCTGAGCGAGCTGGATATCGACGCGCCCATGGCCAGCCTGGAGATCTCAGCCGCCGGGTCCATCCCCACGCTGGGCGGGTCGGGCGCCGGGGAGGGGGGCGTGGAGTTGTTGGGAGGCGGCGCGGCGGGAACCACGTTCTTCGGCGTCAGCTCGCGGGGGACGCGCTTTGCCTACATCGTGGATGTCTCCGGGTCAATGGGCCATGACCGCAAGATCGACATCGCTATGCGCGAGCTTGCTCGGTCGATCGAAACCCTTCCCGACTATGCATCCTTTTATATTGTGCTGTTCTCGTCGAACATCGCCGCCCCGCCGATCCAGCGCGGTTGGACCCGCGCCCGCGTGACCACGATCAGCAGCCTCATACGCTGGCTCAACAAAGTCGATCCAGGCGGGGGGACGAGACCCGAGCCGGCTTTCCTCCAGGTCTTCTCGCTAGCCAATCGCCCGGACGTCATCTTCTTCCTGACCGACGGCGAGATTCCCCAAGGCACGGCAGGAATGGTTGGAGCACTCAACAGCCGTGGCAAGCGCGTCGCGATCAACACCATCGCCTTCGGTGACCCGGCCAGCCAGGACCAGCTCAAGGACATCGCCAGACGCTCCGGCGGCGTCTACCGGTTTGTTGAATCCGACCAGTGGTAATGCGATGACTTCTCTCATTCGAGCTCTAGTTTGTTTCGTTGGGCTCATGGCCCAGGCAGCGCTGGGCGACGTGGTTGAGCGGCGGGGGACCGAGCCGGCGCTGGAGGGGAACATCATGATCATCGATGATGCGGGCGTCACCATCCGTAGCGAGTTCGGCGATGTGCGCGTCGTTCCCTGGGACCGGGTTCGCCGGGTTGTCAGTGAGATTGACGAGCCGACGCTTGAATCACGGATGGCGGTGGCGGTTGATCTGTGGCGTGCCCGCAGCCGTGTTGAGCGTAACGACACCGTCCTCGCGGAGCCGCTGCTGGAGCGGCTGTTCGAGCGGTACCGGGGGCAGACGCATGAGACAGCCCTCGTCGTGGCCGAGGGTTTGCTGCGATGCCGATTAGCCCGTGCCGATCATGCCCGGGCGGTCATCCCCGCCTTGGAGGTCGGTCGGCTGCGGCGGGCGAAGGTAACCACGGTCAGCTATGCGGTGCTGCCGGCGGTGATCGATGTGCCGACCGCGTTGTGCCCCCAGCTGGCGTGCGCGTGGCTGCCGACGCCGCTGCTGGGGTCGCTGGAGAATAGACTGGCCGGATACGATGCCCAGGGCGATGAGGTGGTCGCAGCGCTTGCCGGGCTGTATCGCCTGACCGTGATGCAGGCGCTTGGTCGAGCGCCCCCCAAGACGGGGCAGCTTGACCTGCCGGACCATCAGGGCGTCGAATTGCTCCAATTGCTGGTTGAATGCGGCGCCATCGCCCCAGGCAACCGCCAGACCGCCCGTCAACGTTTGGGGCGTGCGATCCCAACGTTGCCGGCGTGGGCCGAAGCCTGGGGCCGGTTTCACATCGGTCTGTCGCTGCTTCGCGACAGCGGCATCGGGCGGCGCCAACAAGGCATGGTGAGCCTGATCCACCTGCCCGCGCGCTTCGGTCGTAGCCAGCCCTATCTTGCGGGACTTGCGCTCGCCTATGTGATGGACGTCCTGCGACAGTCCGGTGACGCCGACGCTGCGGCCGGTCTCGCTGTGGAACTTCAACGAAGCTTTCCCAATCATCCGATGCATGCGGTCGGGGAACTTCGAATCAATTCACTGCAACCCGAAGCCGGCTTGGGGCAACGTGAGGAATCCGAATGACTGCTACGCGCGCGATCACCATCGTCTTGGCCCAGGCGGAGGCCGATGGCCCCGGCGCCACCTGGTGGGAAACAATTCAAAGCGGGGGGGTGGTGGGATATGTCATCCTTGGGTTGAGTGTGTTGGCGTTGGCGCTCATCATCATGCACCTGGTGCAGATCAGGCGAGGCGCGCTGATCCCGGCGGCGCAACTGGAGCATCTCGACGAGGTGCTCGCCCAAGGCCGGGTGAGCGCGGCTTTGGAGTACTGCTTGAATCCGGACCATGACTCGTATCTCACCCGCATCTTGGCAGCCGGGATCACGCGATATCAAAAGTCCGCGTTCGGAGCTTTCGAGATCAAGAACGCCATCGAAGAGGCCGGGGAGGATCAGACCGCAAGACTCTACCGCTCGACGGACGCCCTGGGCGTGATCGGTTCGATCGCGCCGCTGCTGGGCCTTTTGGGGACCGTGCTGGGCATGGTGGGCGCGTTCGAGACGCTGTCGCGAACCGCCACGCCGAACCATGAACAGCTTGCCAGCAACATCAGTCTGGCCCTGGTCACGACGCTGATGGGGTTGATCCTGGCCATCCCCTGCATCGCGCTGTACCGGTATTTCGGTAACCGCATCGACGCATTTGCCTCCGAAGCAGCGGTGGAGATTGAGCGACTGGTCCTTCACCTGGAATCAACGGGTGTATCCCGGCCGGCGGGCCCCAGGGTGCGGCCGAAACCGGTTGCCCCGGCTGCGGAGCCGGCGTCGCCGACTTCGAGTCGAGGCGCTGCCGCGGGCGCCGGCGGCGGAGTGTCGTCGTGAAGTTCAGCTCGCCGAAGTATCGCAGTCGCAGTGTTTCCGTGGAGATCACGCCGATGATCGACGTGGTGTTCCTGCTGATCATCTTCTTTATGACCACCGCGCGGTTTGCTCGGCTGACCCGCGCTGAGATTGATCTTCCTATCGAGAAAGGTGAGCAGCACGAAGCTCCGGATGAAGCTGGCCTCATCATCAACATCACCCGAGACGGTGCGATCATTGTCTCCGATCGAACCGTTGATCTGCGCCGGCTGGAGGAGATTGTTCACCGGGAGATCCGGCGATCACCGGACCGCCCGCCGCGACAACTCAAGATGCTGATTCGCGCGGATCGCCACACCGACTCCGCCCGATTGAACCAAGTCGTGACCATGCTGAGATCGTTGGGCGTCGGATCGGTCAGGTTGGCCACGCAAGTCCCCTGATAGGCACCGCCGCGATGAGAATCCAGCGCAAGCCATCTCGACGCCGTCCTCGGAGCATCACGCTGAATCTCGCCAGCATGATCGATGTGACGTTTCTGCTGCTGATGTATTTCATGGTGACGATGGTGCTGGCCCAGCCTGAGGATCGACTGAGCCCTTCGCTTCAGACTCGAGCGGACAGCACCGCGGGACCGGCTGCCGACTTTCAGCCGCAGATCGTTGAGGTGCTCTTGGTGGACCGGACCCCCGCCTACCGCCTGGGAACTGAGATCTTCAGGAGCAAGCGTGAGCTGCTGGCCGCGCTTGCGCACTTGTATACGCCGGCCGGTCTGTTCGTCAAGGTATCCGACGGTGTGCCGGTCGGCTTCGCAGCCGCTGCGATTCAGGCGGCGCGCGATGCAGGATTCGAGCAGGTGACGTATGTCCCCGACGAGTAGGGTGCTGCTGTTGATCGCGTCCGTCGCGCTGTTGCTGCCTGGCAACGCGCGTGGTGACGAGGTGGCAGCCTACCTGCAGCGCCACGGGCTGCGGCAATTGCTGGCTGTGCACCTGGAGCAGCAGTTGGATGATCTCGCGGGCCCCGAGCGTCAGGAGTTGATCCTTCGGCTGGCCGGTATCTACGCCCAGCTCCTGGAATCGACCGACGATCCCGCTGCTCGTGTGCACCTGGAACAACGTAGCCGGCGGCTGCTTTCGGCCGTTGCCCCGGACACCGGCCAAGAGCTTCGCCTGGCCCTGCTGCGAGGGGCTTATCGCGCGGCGGAGCGCATCGCAGAAGACCATCGCCTGCGCCAAAGCAGCGACGAGGAGATCGCCCAGGCCAAGGAAACGCTTTCGGAGATCATTCCGCAGTTGTATCAGTTGCGCGGGCGAATAGAGGAGCGAGTGCAGCTTGCCGACCGCCGACTGGCGCGAGCCAGCGGAAGCGCCGCTGACATGCTCGCTGAGCACGCCCAGCGCTTGCAGCGACTTCTCGCTCAATGCACATTCCTCAACGCCTGGGCCCTGTACTACAAGTCCTGGCTACACGATCGGCCGGACAATGCCAGGGTGGCCGAGGACCTGTTCGCACAGTTAGTGGAGGCGGAGTCTTCCCGCCCGCAACCGCAAGAGATCTCGGTGGACCTCCGCTCCTCCGAGGCGGTCGCGCGCTCGATTCTGGGCATGGCCTTGTGCAAATCCCTCACCGCGTCATCGGCCACCGCAATCAAATGGATCGAGCTTCTGGAGCATGACCGAGCGTACGCTCCGTTGCGAGAGCGCGTCGGCGCTTGGAAGATCGCCGTCTATCTGGAGCACGGCGAGTATCGCTCGGCCAGGGCAATCCTCGCCGACGAGTCGCAGGCTGCCAGGCCGCCGCCGCTGGCGTGGCTTCGGTTGGCAGCGGTGCACGCGCTGGAAGCTGAGCCGCAAAGCCGGCCGGCGGCCGAGCTTGCCCGATTCGCCATCACCGCACTCGCCGCACGAGGTGAGCTGCAACAGGTACTGGATCTTGCCGAGCGCTACGGCGTCGGCGCCATGGGAGATTCCGGATTCGCGATCCGGTACGTCAAAGGCGTCCAACATTACGACCATGCTCGGGTGGCTCACGGGCACGATCGCCCAGCTCCAGCCGACGAGCAGCTTGTTCGCCTCTACCAGCAGGCGATCCACGAGTTCGAGGCGGCGCTGGCCGAGGCGGATGCCGATCGCTACCCGGAGGCGGCCGCGAGCTGCCGATGGTTGATCGGGTGGTGTCACTACTTTCAGAGTCATTTTCTCGCCGCCCGTGATTCGTTCCAGTTGGCCGCTGTGCGGCTTGGGCCCGATGATGCACCCGAAGCGCTATGGATGGCCGTCGTTTCGTTGGACAAGGTCGTGCAGGCCGACGCGAACGAGACGCTGAGCCGGGAACTGTCGGACCTGATTGATCGCGTCCTGGCGCTCTATCCGTCCGGCCGGCATGCCCCGAAGCTCCTCCTCAAGCGCGCCGGCTTGGCCAGGGAGCCAACACATGCAGTGGTCGAGGATCTGTTGACGATCCCTCCGCACAGCGAGGTCTACGACGCAGCCCAGCGACGGGCCGCCCAGGTCCTTTATCAACTCTTCCGCAAGGCATCGGCCGAGCAGCGCCTGGCGTACGGCAACGAATACCTGGCTGTCGCCGTGCCACTCGTTGGAACAGCGGCGCAACGCCTGGATGCCATCGACGACACGACCGTCGGGCAGTACGTTGCGCGGTGTCGCCGTGTGTTGGAGATTGCGCTGAATGAGGGCATCGAACGTTCGATCGAGGCTGGAAACGTTCTCGCCGCGCTCGACGAGCTGCAAAGCGAGCGAGGGTTCGATCTGTCACCGTATGAGGATGAGCTGGACTATCGCCGGGTGCAGGAGCGCCTGCTTGGGGAAGACTCTGCGTCGGCGGACACGATCGCCCAAGAGCTCTGGGCCCGTGACCAGACTTCCGTGTGGTCGCGCCTCGCCGAGCGAACTCTGTTTCGCTATGGGCTGCTGCGGTTCAGAGCGCGGCAGCGAGATCTGTACGTCGATCGCGCCGACCTGGATATTGTGGTCCGACACGGGAGGCGAATCCTTGGCGAATTCGCCGACAAGCCCGAAGCGCTGCAACGACGGGATGTGGTTGCCTACCACACTGCTGTCGCCGATGCGTTGATGCTCATCTGGCAGCGCAGCGGTGATCTGGAGGATGCCCGTGCCGCACTTGAGCTTTATGAAACCTTGCTGAAGGCCCGGCCGACCGAAGCCGGATTCCTGCGAGCTACCGCGCTGCTTTCAGCGAAGCTGGGCAAGGGGGATCTCGCACTGGAATGCTGGCGTACGCTCGTGGCGGGTAGCGCGGTGGGAACGCAGCGATGGTACGAAGCGAAGTTTCATCTGATTACCCTGCTTGCGGATCGAGATCCTGCTCGAGCCCGCGCGGTGATGGATCAACACAAGCAGCTCACGCCGACGTACGGCCCAGAGCCGTGGGGGTCACGGCTCCGGGCGCTGGACCTGCGCATCGGGCCTGCGGACACCGGCGAGGATGGACCCGATGATGCGGCCGGATCACGGCGGTCCGATCGAACTGCTGCGGAGCGACCGTCGTGAGGGTCGATCCGTTTCAGCGCTTCCTCGGGGTTGAAAGCTCGTCGCACCCACTGAGGCTGTTGGGTCTGCCGGCGCAGAGGTGTGACGCTTCTTCGGTGGCCGCCGCCCTTGAAGTACGCCTGCGTCAAGTCGATCATCATCCCGGCGGTCGAAGCCGAGAGGCCCAGCAGGTTCGCCGGCGCCTGCGCCAAGCCGCAGGCACGCTTGGGGCGTCAATCGAGCGCGCGGGGAGACCTGCCGCAGTAAGCCCAACCAGCCGATCCAGCCCGCCTGCCCCGGCACCCGCCGTGATCCATTCGATCGCCGCCGAAACGCTCACCGATTTCGACCGCCACGTCTTGGCGGTGCTGGTGGGTTGCGGAGGATGGAACGCGAACACACGGTCCAAGCTGGTCGCCCTAGCGGGGGCCTACGGTGTGAGCGTACAGGGCTTGATGCGAGTCGTCGCCGGCTTGAGTGAGTACGCCAAGTCTGGTGGACCGCGCCTGGGCACAGCCCAGATCACCTCCGGTGCCGCTCGAGTCGCCGCCTTACCTACGGTCGCCCCGCGGCTGGGGGAGGCCGCGTCGATTCGGCTCACCGGGTTCACGCCGCAATTACGCCAAGACACCGCCTCGACGACGATCAAGCTCTCGTTGTTGTTTGGGTTACTCACCTTGCTTGTGGCTATGGTCGCCGCACGTTTCTTATTGTTCCCAGGGCAGTCGCATCGTTTCACTCCCGCCCAAGAGACCACAGTGTCGCCCCCGTTGAAGTCGCCCTGGATCAGTACCCCGGCTGAGCCCACCAAGGCGACTGATGGTCGCCCGGTCGCGCCGACAATGCATCGACTGGCGAGGTTTCCCCAGCCGCCGACGTTCCTCGGCCGCGCGCTGTCACCGGAAACCGCCCGTGCTGCCGATGAATGTCCGCAGTTGCCCCAAGAGATCGAAACGCTTGCGCGGCGCATCGCGATCTCCGACGATCCGTCCGAGGCGGTCTATCGCGCCTGGGATGATTTCATGCGGACGGTCGGAATCGGCTGGGGGATGATCGATGACGACACGCGCGCGGCGATCGACCGGGCGATCTTCGAAGCACTCTACGAAGCGTCCGATTCACCGAGCGTTGCCGATCGATTGCTCCGGGCACTGACGCCCCCGTCGGGGCGACTCGCCGACCCGACTGACCTCTGGCGAGGCGCATGGATGGCCGGGACTCTGGCCAAGATCAGTTCCAGCGAAAATCTCTCATCGGCCGTGATCGACCGGGCTCGCACGCACTTGGACATCGCCCTGAACCGTCGGGCGCTGCAAGCAGCCGCCGACTTCAACTCTGCGGCCGGAGCATGGCTGGACGGGACGGTGACTACGCTCATTGACATGATGGAGTCTGACGAGCGGATCTACGACTTCTGGGAATGCTGGATTGCAGTCCAGGCCCGGTTGGGCAGGGGCGATCGCCTGAGCGCTGCGGTGATGTTCGGAATCGAGGCCGTCCTTCGCAGCTCCATCGACCTGTCCCGGCCGGGTCCCGGGGTTAACGTTCTCGGCCGTCTGCTCTCGATGTCGGACTTTGATTCCAGCAGTATCGTCAAGGACCGCCTTCGCGCATTCTTTGAGGACGACCAGCGCATCAGCACTCAGGACCTGTGGGTGTTGACCAGTCTGCTCGCCCAAACAGGCGCGGCTTCGTGGTTCAGCGACGATCTGGTGCTGCCCAGCGACGGCGACTGGATGTTTCGCCGGCGCATCGCCGATCGAATCAATCAGCGGTGGCCTTACGCCGCTTGGGCGGTGGCCGAGCCGAATGCCGAAGCGCCCGGGCTCCCGGTCGATCCCGTCCTGGCGGTACGGTGGTTGACGATGTCTCAATCGCAGCTGCACCGCCCGCTCGCCGGCGAACCTGAGCAGTTGATGGATCAACTGGTCATCGCCTGCCGGCTCAACGAAGCCGCGTCATGGATGATTGCTCGTGAGGAGGCGCCGGCCCGTCAACTCCTGGACCGACTCGAATCGATCGAGGTCGCGAGCCCGGGTGGCGCATCGTCCGCGGGCTCCGGCGCCTCGTCTGTCAACCCGACCCGTCCCGGCGGGCCGACCGGCCGAGATGGCGAATGGGCCGCGGCCTTTGAGCAGGCTGGACGCAATACGGAGGAAAGATTGCAGCGCCTTCGCGTTCTGCACAATGCGGCAGGCGTCGATCTCGGGCCCAACGATGCCGAGGCACTCGTCCGGGCGGTCTACCACAGCTCTTGGGAGGACGTGCGGAAACTGGCCCAGTCAGTGGTCGTCGATCGGTTTACTGCCGGGGCGAATGTCGCCTTGCAGATGCTCGATCAGTTTCCCGGTGTATCGGCCTCCCAGCGCACCGCCGAGACTATTGGCCGGTTTACCGGCCGGCTGTTGCCAAGGGGTCGCTCAGAATCGTGGGCGATCGATGCCCGGCTGGGCCTGGTCGAGCACGCCCTGAGCTTGCGGCGATTGGGCGTTGGCCGGATCGACCAGCAGACGGCGGCCGTGGTCGAATCCTATCTGAACCGCCACGCGGCATTGCGGCCGCGCGGGTCCGCCTCGAATGCCACCGGGACTGTGCACGGAGTCGCGCAAGGGTTATTGAAGGCGTGGCGAGACCGCGCTGCATTGGCCCGCGTCGCGGATCCCGTGCCGGGTGATCTGAACGAACTTCAGCGCCGCCACGCCGTACGGCTCCGACTCACCCAGGGATCGTTGCAACGATTCGTGGCGACGCAAGTCGGCCTGCTCGAACTGATGACCTATCTCGCCGTGGCCGAGCAGCCCGGGCTCCGTGAACCATTGGCGGACCTCCTGGCCGAGTCTGCCCGCCGCCGCGCAGACATGACCCATGTGCTTGAGCAGGCAGTTGACGTGGAGCGAGCCATCGCCCGGCTCTGGCAGGCGCGACTTGCCGTGAATCACCGCTCAGAGGCGAACCAATGAGCCCGTCCCGCCCCGCAATGCTCATCGTGCTGTTCACCGCCCTGTGTGTACTCGCGCGGTCCACAACCTTGGGCAGCCGAGATTCCACAGATGATTCAGCCGGCTCCGGCGAGTGGCTCGATCGGCTTGAAGCACTGAACCCGGCCGATGCACTGGCGTATTTCGAGCTGGCGGAGGAGGTCGCCGACGCCGCGGGCGATCAGCCGCCCCATGATCTGGCCAACCGCCTGTACGGTCTCGCCGGGGTGCTCGATCAGCCGCGGCTCGGTCGTAGCGCCTGCCTGGCTCTTGCCCTCCTGGAGGACCACCCCCAGGCGAAGCGCCGATTGCTGGCTTTGGCCGGTTTGCTTGACCAGCGCGGCGGGGTGGGCAGTGCTCATCAAACCAACCCCGCCGGCGATCTTGACCCGGTCGCCGTCATGGCCGTCGCCGAAGCGCTGAGCCACTATCGAAAGGGACAGGGGGCGCGCGCCCTTGCCGCGCTCGCCAGGCCAGGCGCCATGGAACTGCTCGAAGCGCACGGGCACGTGCTGCGAGGCGGTGTCAGGGGTTTCCTTGAAGACTGCCGGTCGTATCGCCCCCCGCGCAAGCCCGCGCTGTTGCCCAATGACCTGATGACCATGCTTCGGTTCGAAGCGGCGCTGCTCGCCGGGCCCCACCGCTCATGGTCGAGCGATCTGCTGCTCACCAACGGACAACCGCTCATCGAGGCTGACCCGGATCGTCTCGCGGACATGCTTGGCGTGGACGCCTCGAAACCCTACTTTCGCCACGGCCGATGGCTCGCCCATCCCTAGCACCGATTTCTCATCCGCCTGTGGCGGATCGGCGTTCTTGAACAACCTTTCATGGTGTACACCTGAGTAGATTACGGTGACTCTGCACCTCGAAGCACCGATGAGGCGAGGGACCCAATCGGTGAAGTACGCAGGACCGCGCTGCGGGTACACTCGTGCTCGGAAGGCTCAGTGATGCAGCCGGGCGAAGGTCAAATGGGAAATGTCTTATAAGGTGAAAACGCCGATTGTCCGCGAGACCATCGAGCGCGACGAACGATAGATGGCTGAGATGCGCGCGATCATGCCGGATGAGACTCAAGCAGGAGACCTCGTCGAGCGGGCCCGAAGCGGCGACCTGCAGGCCTTCGCTGAGCTATTCGAGCCTCTGCGGCCTCGCCTGCTCGCCTCGATCCGAACTCGGCTGAGTCCCGCGATCCGGCAGCGCGTCGACCCGGAGGATGTGCTGCAGGACACGTATGTCCGTGGTCTTCATTCCTTGTCTCGGTTCGAATGGCAGGGCGAAGGCTCGTTTGGCCGCTGGCTGGAGGCGATCGCTTCGCACGTCGCCCTCGACGTCGTACGCCGTGAGGGTCGGCGTCCGGCGCTCCGTCTTGAACGCGACGTGCAGGGTGATGCCGCAGCGCCGTCACGAGGACTGCGCAGACAGGAGCGGCAGGAGCGCCTCATGAAGGCGCTTCGGACTCTAAGCCCCGATCACCAGACCGTGCTCGAACTGTCGCGCATGGAAGGCCAGTCGATCCGAGAGATCGCTAAACGGATGGAGCGCTCCGAGAGCGCAGTGAAAAACCTCCTGCTCCGCGCCACCCGCCAGCTGAAACTGGCGTTCGGCGATACCGAGAGCCTCCGGCTGGCCCGCGCGCCGAGCGATGAAACGGGGACAATCGATGGTCAGTAATCGAGAAACCACCATCGCGTCCGATGCGCTTCGCGAACATCAACTCGAGGAACTGTTCGCCTACTACGTTGATCGCCTGAACAAAGGCGACGAACTCAATCCTCAGGAGATTCTCGCCAAGCATCCGGGGCTTGGCGCTGAACTGCTTGAGTACCTTGAGGGTTACATCGATCCTGATGCCGCTCCAACCATGCCGTCCGACCGCACACTCGGAGATTACACCATCCGCCGCCAAATCGGGCGCGGCGGGATGGGCGTTGTGTACGACGCGTGGCAGAACTCGCTCGACCGTCGTGTCGCCCTGAAAGTGTTGCCCCTCGGCATCGCCGCCAGCGATCGCGCCTTCGAGCGCTTTATGAGAGAGGCCAGGACTGCCGCCAAGCTCGATCACCAGAACATCGTCGGGGTCCACGGCATGGGCGTGGAAGCCGACACACCGTACTACTCCATGGAGTACGTCGAGGGGCGAACGCTGGCACAGATCCTGGGCGCGACGGAGGCACACTCCGACGCTGCGGTGGATGCGCCTTTTGCGCCAGCCAGTGATGGCAGCGCCGACTACGCAGGCATCGCGCGCGCTTTCGCGGAGGTCGCCGACGGCCTTCAGCACGCCCATGCCAAGGGCGTTATCCACCGCGACATCAAGCCCTCGAACTTGATCCTCGATCGCGCAGGCCACCTCCGGATTCTCGACTTCGGCCTGGCACGATTCGAGGGCGAGGAGAGCCTCACGCTGACGGGCGACCTGCTCGGCACGCCGATGTATATGAGCCCGGAGCAGGCCCGTCGGCGCAAGATTCCGATCGATCACCGAACCGACATCTATTCCCTTGGAGCCACCCTTTACGAGATGCTCACCCGAAGGCCGCCCTTTCGGGGAAAGGACAACTATGAAACGCTGAGCCAGATAATTGCAAACGATCCGTCACCTTTGCGTAGGTTCGATCCGACGATTCCAAAGAGCCTCGAAACCATCGTCCTGAAGTGTTTGAGGAAGAACCCCAAGGATCGGTACGACACGGCGGAAGCGGTCGCACAGGATCTTCGCCGTTTTGCGCGAGGAGAGCCCGTCGAAGCACAACAGTTACCCCCTTGGGCGGGCCTGACACGAAGG
>JAPUKX010000318.1 GCA_027295435.1 Planctomycetota bacterium
TTCATCACCCGACACAGAAAACTCCACTGGACATGGCGTCCGTTCGTCGGCGTTCCTCTTGAACTGGGGTCCGCGCTGGCGGCGGACGCCTATTCGTGAAAGGTGCTGAGCAATGACCAAGGTAACACTCAAGCGAGTCAAACGCAGCGGTCCAAACGGCATTCGCCTTGTCTGGATGCTGCGATGGTTCGATAGCAACGGTAAGCAACTCGCCGAGACCATTGGTGACGCCGGCCGAGTCAACGGAAAGGGCAAGGTCGTTTCGGGGCAAATGAGCCGACGCGAGGCCGAGAGGGTCCGGCGAGACAAGCAATCGAAACTTGACTGCGGGGTGATCCGAGCGGACCGGCCGAAGCGGATGGGGCTGAGCGAGTTTGCCCAGCGCGACCGGGAGATGATCGCCGACCGTCGCCACACCACGAAGCAAGAATACGACTGTGCGATCGCACACGCCCTCGACGCCCTGGGTGGGGATATGCCCATCGACCGCATCGGTGAAGTCCATGTTGCCAAGATCAAGGCCCACCTGGGCAACGAAGGGTTGGCCCTCAGGCCCGCGACGATCGACAAGACGATCCGGTTCCTCTGTGCCGCGTGGAATCGAGCCCAGCGATCTGGCTGGGTGACGCACAACCCCTTCGCAGGTAACGGCGTCAAGTGGGACCCGCGAGACTCTCGCATCTTCTCGTCCGAGGACATCGACGCGATGGTGGAAGTCGCGCCCAATGACTGGTGGCGGTTGTTCATCCTGCTCCTGGCCAACACCGGCCTGCGGCTCAACGCCGCTTTGCATCTGCGGTGGGATGATGTGAACCTGGACGGACTGCCGGGATCGCTGAAGGTCTGCCGGCAGGACGCCGGGGACTTCACCGTGGACGGCAAGGCGTACCCGCTGCTGAGTTGGACCGCCAAGGCCAAGGCCAGCTACCGCACGATCCCACTGCCGTCCGAAGTGGTCGCCAAGCTTCGCCGGTTCAAGGCCAAGAGCAAAAGCCGCTACGTTTTCCTCAGCCTCAAGCGGTTGGAGATCATCGCTGAGCGGCTTCACCGTGGCACGTGGCTGCCCAATGGCTTGCCGATGAACAACCTCATAAGGCAATACAGGGCAATCCAAGCCGCCGCTCACGCCCTGTTGGCCCATCGACGGGGCGTGTCAGTCGAGCAGGTGACTTGGAGGATCGGGACCTTCCACGACCTGCGCGACAGCTACATCATGCGGATCAAGAATGGCGTGTCGCTCGACGTACTCCAGCGGATCGCGGGGCACGAGAACCTCGCAACGACGTTGAAGTATTACACACAGCCAACGCAGGCCGACGCCGCCCAAGTGCTGTCCGCCCTGGCCGGGAAGAGACAGGTTCAGGGCACAAATAGGGCACACCTGACCGGCACGGACGCCTGAATGGCGGGTTTTGACACTGGCAGCCCCACATTTGCGTACCCTGACACAGTATGCTTTGGCCGATGTTGACCCAACGAGCGATTGCCTGCGGTGCTGCCCTTCTTGCCGGCTCGTGCGGCCCATCGGCCACTGAGGCACAGTTCGACTCTGCAAACCCTGCGGCGAGGCTGTACGCCATCGAGAGGGCGGCCCGGGCTGGTGACATCACGGCCGCAGCGAATATCGTGGAGCAACTGGACTCCGACGACCCGGCGGTGCGGCTCTTGGCGATCGCGGCGCTGGAGCGGCTCACGGGCGAGACCTACGGTTATCTCCATTACAATCCGCCCCACCTGCGCCGCCCAGCGATTCGGCGTTGGGTCGAGGCGGTGCAGTCGGGTACGCTGCCACAGACGACCCCCACGACCACCAAAGCACTGGGTAACAATGGGTGACCCATCCACTGAACCCGAGGTTCGGCTGGAAATGTTTAGCCAGCCGAAGTTCCTGCCCGCGGCCCGCGCGCTGGTTGGAAGCGTGGCTCAGCGCTTGGGGTTCAATGAGATACAGTGCGGACAGATCAGCCTCGCCGTTGACGAGGCGCTGTGCAACGTGATCACCCACGGATATGACCGCCGCTGCGACGGACGGATCTGGATCAAGCTCTGGCCACTCGTCGCCGACATGCCGGGGCTCAAGATTGTCATTGAGGACCTCGCCCAGCAGGTTGATCCAGCCACGATTCGGCCACGCGACCTCAACGAGGTTCGCCCCGGCGGTCTCGGCGTGCACATCATGCGCGAGATCATGGACGAGGTCAGGTACGAGCGGCGCAGCGGCGGGGGGATGCGACTCACGATGATTAAGCGCCTCCGTCCGGTCCAGGCCGCAGAGAGCCCTGCTCCCCCAGCATCAGGTCATAGCGAGTTGAACCATGAGTGACGCCCAAGAACTCGAGATCCAGACTGAGTCGAGCGATGATGGGGTGATTCTGCGCCCCTGCGGCGAGATTGACCTGAACTGTGCCGCTGTACTGCGGGAACAGCTCCGCCGGGCCCAGGATGGCCGGCCGGAGCGGTTGGTGGTCGATCTCGGCGGCGTTCCTTATATGGACAGCTCAGGCGTCGCCACGCTGGTGGAGGCGATGCAGGTCGCTCGCCGCACCAGTACCAAGCTC
>JAPUKX010000319.1 GCA_027295435.1 Planctomycetota bacterium
CCGCCAACGCAGGGGCGGCGAGCGCTGAGGAGCTGCTTCTTCAGAGGGAGAAAGGAAGGTCGAGGGGCTCCATCTCAGCAACAGAATCATCATCATTGCACGCGCAGCGAGGGGCCTCGGACTCGGTGTCACTCAGGCGTAGCTGGCGCGAGGCGCAAACATCAGGAGGCACGGTCATGATCGATCTCCACACGTGGCACACGTCCAATGGGCGCAAGGTGTCCATCGCGCTTGAGGAGCTCGAACTCCCCTACCAGGTCTTCCCCATCGACATCACCGGCGGCGAGCAGAAGGCCCCGGAGTTCGTCGCCATCAGCCCAAACGGGAAGATCCCCGCGATCGTCGATCGCGACGCCCGCGACCTGACCCTCATGGAATCCGGCGCCATCCTGATCTACCTGGCCGAGAAGACCGGCCGGCTCATGCCCAAGGACGAAGACCGGCGCTGGCGAACCGTCGAGTGGTTGATGTGGCAGATGGGAGGCGTCGGTCCGATGTTGGGCCAGCACCTCCACTTCACGCACTACCAGCCGGACGCTTCGGTGTATGCCAGGGGACGCTACGCCGATGAGGCCAGTCGGCTGTACGGCGTGCTCGACCGCCGGCTGGCCGACCACAAATACGTCGCCGACGAGTACTCGATCGCCGACATCGCCATCTGGCCCTGGATCGCACGCTTCCCCTGGCAACGAATCGAGCTCGGCGACTATCCGCACGTGCGACGTTGGTACCAGGCGATCGCCGAACGGCCCGCCGTACAGCGAGGCTGGCGCGTTCCCGAGAACGATCAGGTCATCCCCGGTGTGGGAGAGGAGAGGTCATGAACGCGTTTCTTCGATTCAACCGAGGCATGCTAGGCATGCCTGTTCCCTGGCGCCTCTGGTTGCTGGTGCTCGTCGCGCTCAACGCCCTGGCACCGATGTTCTTCCTGCCCCGGGTAGAGGCCGTCGCGACCCTCGGCGCGATGGTGCTCAGCATGGGCCTGATGATACTCCTGACCCACTGGAGCGGGTTCTCTCGACTGCTCGGCCTGGGGCACATCGCCTGGATTCCGCTGCTGATCTTTCTGTGGACACAGCTCGGCTCGGCACCCGCCAGCGATCTCTTCGGTCTATGGATCCGCGCCGTGATCGTGCTCGACGCAGTCTCGTTGGTGATCGACGCGAGCGATGTGGTGCGCTGGCTGACCGGCGACCGGGACGAAACAGTCGAGTTCGCCCCCGGCCCCTCACCGTAGAGGACTCACCATGGGCGATCCCAGTTTCTGAGTGACGAATGAAGACGACGGGGCGCAGCTCGACCCGCTGTTCGAACCCGAGAGCTAGTCGGTGACGTCAAAGACGCCCAGCGCACGCCCTGGCGACTGTGGCTGCTCGTGCTCGTGGCCTTCAATACGCCTTCGAGGGGGGTCGGTGAACCCGATTCGACAATCCCCAACGAAAGAGCCCGAAGCTTACGACCGGCCGGTTACGTAGCCGCCGTCCACCCGCAGAATGTGGCCGGTGGTGAACTTTGCGGTGGCGAGATACAGAACGGCGTCCGTTGTCTCGTGGACTTCGCCGACTCGATTCAGGAGCGCGACACCGCCGAAGGAATCGACATCGTCATCACCGTAGATCGGGGTCCGAATCACGCCCGGCGCGACTGCGTTGACCCGGATGTTGTCGGCCGCCAGCTCAGCCGCCAGGCTGATGGTCAGCGCGTGGATCCCGCCCTTGCTGACCAAGGCCGCTGACGCCGGCAGCCCGGCCATGGCGTGGTCGACGAGTACGGTGCCGATATTAACGATGGCGCCGCCGTCCTCCTTCTGCATCTGGCGGACCGCCGCTTGCGTCGTCAGGTACGTGCCCTTCAGGTTGCCGCTGAGGTAGCCATCCAGGTCCTCCTCGGTGACGTCGACGAACGGCTTGACGCCAAAGGTGCCGGCGTTGTTGACGAGCACGTCGACGCTGCCGAATCGATCGACTGCTGCCCGGACCATGGCCTCGCCCGTTTCCTTGTCGGAAATGCTGCCCGCGACCACGGCAACCCGCTCGGGGTGGCCCAGCTTTTCCGCCGCCGTGTTCAGCTTCTCGGCATCGCGGCCGTTGAGGACGACGCTCAGGTCCCTGTCCAGGAACGCGCGGGCGATGTCATGGCCAATGCCGCTGGATGAGCCTGTAACTAACGCTGTCTTGATTTGGGTAGACACTCGAGCCTCCGTTAGGTCTAGTTCTGACGAATGACCATCGGCGTGGATGGGATTCACCAACGACCGATGGAGCATCAACTCGCGTTGGCGATGGCCTTCACAACCTCCTCAATGTTCCGAACGGTGTTCGGCAAGAAGCGGAAAATCACCCCCGGCCACATTCTGCGGAATGCGCCGGCTCTGGCCAGTGAGTGACTCACGGTGAGCGTTGACAGCACGCGGGGGGAGAGAGAAATGCAGCCTAGGCGAGCGAACTCAAAGTATGCTCCGCTCGCACGCCGAAATGCAACCTTATAGGGGTCTGAGCCGCATTCGTGCGAAAAACGGCGGTAAGGCAGCGGGAAGATATCCCCGCGTTCCGCGTCGCTAAGCGGCCGTTCGCACGAATGTGGGTCAACTGGTGATTTCGCTCGGGATTTAGCTGCGTTCCGGCGGGCAAGACATTCGCAATGAAGTTTGACGTCAAGCTCGCGCACGAGGAAAGTGGTAGGTCCCGTTCGCGGTCACGTGCTCGTGCGCGAGCGGAGAGATGTGCGCCAGGTCCTCATCGCGAATGTCTTGCCCGCCGGAACGCAGCTCCTCCACGATCTCGGCGATCTTCACGGTGTTCCAAACCAGGACCGCATTCGAGAGCACGCTCAGGGCGGTGACCTTGTTGACAATCTGCTCGAAGTCCCCGGTGCGGAACGCCCCTGCGTTTGCCCAGAAAATCTGACGGCCCAGGGCATGTCGCGACTCGCCGTGATTGAGCTGGATCCGGACCCGACGCCGAAGCTCGGAATCGCGGAGATAGCGGAGCAGGAAGATGGTCTTTACGACCCGGCCCAAAGCAGTGAGGGCCTTGGCCAAGCGATCGGAGCGCGGGCTGCTTGCGAGTCGTCGTAGGACGTGATGCGCTGGAGCAGTGCGTGCACGTAGCGACGCCGCGACACGGGCCAGAGAATCCCACTGCTCGCGAACGAGATCGGTATCGATGCTTGCTCGGAAGAGCGTATCGATTGATCCGAATCGGTGATCCCGATCGATCCTGTAAAGTTGCTGGCGTTTGAGATCCTGCAGGTGGGGCATGAACGAGAAGCCC
>JAPUKX010000032.1 GCA_027295435.1 Planctomycetota bacterium
GAGCGAATCCGTGCATGCGTTGGATCAACAGCTCGCCTCTCCTCACCAACTGTTGCAAATCCCCGACGCCAGCCGGCTGTTCAACGATCCGATCAGCCTCGAACTGATGGTCAGCGCATCGGTAGACTGGCTGGTCGATCATCTCGCCGCGGCTCCATCAGATCGACCGCCGGTCATCGACAATGCGCCCGACGCAGCGCACCGGGCTGCGACAGAGTGAGCTGCGTCCGGTGGGCGAATGATTCTCCCATAGCCCCCGGCTCCGCCGGGGGATTGCTCTGTCATCCCGCGCCACAATCCGCGCATTTTTTCGTTGACTGGCCGGGCGATCCGTGTTCCAATGTCTTTGAACAGGAGGGCAGGACGATGGCAGGAAACGCCCGATTGATCGCAACGGGGGTGGCTGGCGGTCTCGTAACGTGCCTGCTGCTCCGCGGCGCGGCAAGCAGCGGCCAAGTCGCCCCGGACGCCGTGCCTACAGTTCAACTGAGGGATGTGCGTTCCAAGGCACCACCGGCCGGACAGGCTGCCCCAAGGCTGCGCACCACCCGAGGAGAACCCTCGCGGCCAGCGGACGGAGGCGTGGCCGGCGTTTGCCCCGGCGCGGGTGACTGCTGCGTCGCTAACGGATCGCCCGGATGCGATGATGCCACGTGCTGCGCGGCGATCTGCGCGATTAACTCGTTCTGCTGCAGTTTCGGCTGGGACCGCCTTTGCGCCGACTTGGCTGCGGCCGATCCGGTCAACTGCCCGCAGTGCCAGCCCGGCGCTTGCTGTCTCTTGGACGGCACCTGCGTGGAAGCGACGTCGCCGGACTGCGCCGCGTTCGGCGGGCAATTCCAAGGTCCCCTTACCGACTGCGCTTCGGTCAACTGCCCGCCGCCGCCCAGCGGTGTTAACTTCTTCCTGGATGCGGTGGCGTTCGACGCGGCCATCGCCAACACGCCGAAGCTGCAAAAGGTGTTCTGGGACTTCAAGCCCAACAAGCTCCCCGTCCCAGGCGGCACTTTCCTTAACGATCCGCTGAACATCGATACCCACGCGCTGGACACAACTGATCCGTGGTCGAATTTCGAGTTCCCCAGCGGCGATTGCTGCATCCAGAACGGCACGCCGGGCTGTGAAGATCCTGTCTGCGAGGCTTCGATCTGTGCATTCGTTCCGTCTTGCTGCGACGTGCTGTGGGATAACTTCTGTCGGGTCCAGGCTCTGAGCGATCCGAATTGTGACTGCATCCCGGTCCCCGTGGCGAACTTCTGGCCGCCGGAGTTTGACAACGTGACCTTCCAGTCCAACCTGGGTCCGAACCCGCAGCCGCCGCTTCCGAACCCGCGCGGCATCGACGGACTGAGGATCTTCAACGGCCTGGCTGGTTTCGACAACAACATGCTTTTCGCGAACCTCCTCGAGGACAGCTTTGACATCATCAGCGGTCCGCCCGCAGGCGATGCCCACACGGCGATCGCCATCGAGGTCATCGAACTGTTCGGCACCGGTCCGGTCCTCGTGACAGTCTACGACACCAACGAGGTGCCCATCGGCAAGATCAAGGTGGACAGCGTCAATCCGCCGCCGCCCAACGAGAACTGCGCCAACGTGGTGCCGTTCCCGCTCGTGCGTGATGTGCCGGTCACCTTCACCGGTGACAACACCGGTGCGATAAATGAGTGTGGGATTTTCGCGGGCTTCGATGGGCATGTCTGGGAGGCCATCATCATGCCCGCGGGTGTGAGCACTTTGAACCTGCAGTACTGCGGAAGCTCCAACTCCATCGACGGCGGCCCGTTCGGCAATTCATGGCTGAACCTGGCCATCGGTTGCCCGTGTAGCGGCATCACCTCGGCAGCAACCTTCTTCATCGGTTGTGCGGATGGCAACATCGAGATGCAGTGGACCGGGCTGACTCCGGGTGCAACCTACTACTACCCGGTCCTGCTCGACCCGCAGATCGGCTCTATCGGTCCGTACACCCTCACGTTCATGGCCAAGAACCCACCGGGCCCGCCAAACAACGACCTCTGCGCAGACCGCGTGACGATCGACCAGGATGTCCTGACCGCGTTCGACACGACCGCCGCCACGACGGACGGCGCGCCAGACCCGTTGTGCCTGTTCTCCGCCAACGACCAGATCTTCAACGACATCTGGTACAACTTCACGCCGAGTCAGAGCCTCACCTACAACATCAGCCTCTGCGCCAGCTCCTTCGACACCAAGTTGGCGGTGTACTCAGGCTGCGCGTGCCCGACGGGCGCGGTGATCGCCTGTAATGACGACGGCTGCGTCGTCCGGTCGCAGGTCAACGTCGACCTGATCGCCGGTCAGTGTTACAAGATCCGCGTCGGTGGCTTCGACACGACCAGTGCCGGCCTCGGCACGATCCTGATCTCCAAACAGCCGCCGCCGCCTGGAGTCGCCGGGGGCCGAGCCGGCCTCGGGCACCAGCCCCGCGCCATCCGAGCCGTCGGCAGGACAGGCAAAGACGGCGGAGTGGCCGGCGGCGCCCCGAAGAAGGTGTTTCTCGGCATCATCACCAAGGATGAACAGATGACGATCGGCCGGATCAACCTCTTCTCTCTAGACAACGGAGGCGAAGGGATCTCGTCGATCGCCGTGTACCAGGCCACCTTATCAGCCGATCTCACCGGGCCTGGCGGTGTGCCCGATGGATGCGTTGATGCGTTCGACCTCGGCGCGATGCTCGGGGCGTGGTGTTCCGCCGTCAACGACCCGAACCCGCCGAGCCCGCCGTGCGAGAACTGTACGCCGGCGAATCTCGCCGTCGCGGACATCTCCGGTTCGGGCAACGCCCCCGACGGTTGCGTGGATGCGTTCGACCTCGGAGCGTTGCTCGCCGAGTGGTGCTCGGTCGCAGGCGGCAACCCCTGCGGCACATGCTTCCCGTAAGCCACGGGCTGCCGCACTCCAAGGTCAGCAGTGCCCTCGTTCGATGTAACTAATGTCCAACCGCGTCGCCAGCGAAACCCTGGATGCCATGTGCTCGGTCTGCGAGGTCCATTGCGCGACCTGGCGGACAGAGATCGCCGCGACGACGCCGCTGCGCTACGCTGCAAGCGG
>JAPUKX010000320.1 GCA_027295435.1 Planctomycetota bacterium
ACGCGTCGCGGTTGGCCTGGACGGTTGCGGTCTGGCCGGCGAAGCGGATGAAGACCTTGCCCATGGGGGCCTCGACGATCGCCGAAAGGAACAACTGGTCCGGCGTGTACCACTGCGCGCCCATCTTCTGCCACTCGCCGGTGAGCTCCACCAGCGTCACGCGCATGCCGTCAACCTCGAAGCGATGGACCGTCGGCTGCTGTGGCGTGCCGTCGGCATCGGGCTTGAATTGCGACTGCCAGCGGAGGAGGTTCCGATCCACCGTTCCGCCTTGGTCGCGCCCAAAGTAGGAGACGACGACGTGGGCAGCCTCGCTGCCGTCACGCCCCGGCACGGTGTAGTTCGCCACGCGCATATTGCTGCTCGGAGGATGCTCAATCCAGGTGACCGGCTTGGGGGCGACCAACCCGAGGAACCTGGCCGTCTTTGGATCGTCGGAAGGCGTCCAGCCGGCGGGTGCCGGCTGATCGTCAACTGTGACGCTGGGCAGTGGCGACGGCGGCGCACCCGCATCATCAGGCTGGTCCTCGGCACAATGCACCAGAGACGCTCCTGCTAGACCAAGACCCCCAATAACCAACACAATCTTGAATGATCGCATCGTGTGCAGCCTCCATTGGATGGCAGTTGATTACCATAACAGCCCGGGGCGATCCGTGCGACGCGACACTAGACTGTCTCGTCATGCCGCCGACGTTGAGAGTTTACAACGCGAGATTCTGGACGCCAGAGCCTGCTCGCCCCTGGGTCGGTTCCATCACGATCGAAAATGGACGGGTCCTGGCGGTCAATGATGATTCGGACGCAGATGAGAATATTGATGCGGCGGGGCGAACGGTCACGCCGGGCCTCATCGACGCTCACCTGCATATGACGCTCGGCGGACAATCCCTTGGCCAGCTTGATCTTTCGCCCGTCCGCTCGCGCCGCCAGTTCGAAGCGGCCATCGCCCGGCGACATGGCGAGCTTGCCCGGGATCAATGGCTCATTGCCCGCGGCTGGTCGAATGAGAATTGGCCGGCACGCCGACCCCCTGAGAAGAGCTGGCTCGCCGCGGCAGGCAACCGGCCGGTCGTCTGCCATCGCATGGATATGCACGCGGTGTTGGTCAACGATGCGGTGCTCGACATGTGCGACACCTCCGCTCAGCTTCCGGGCGGTTGCATTGTGCGCGATCCGGTAAGCGGCGCCCCCACCGGGCTGATGGTGGAGCCGGCTGCGTGGAAGCTGGTCAATCCGCTCGTTCCTGAGCCTGATGAAGCCAACCGTCAAGAGGCACTGCTCGCCGCGCAAGATCACCTCCACGGGCACGGCGTGACCTCGGTCGGCACGATGGAATACCGCCAAGACGTCTGCGACGTGTTTGTGCCGTTGCGTCAGCGCCTCACGATGCGGTGCCGGATCACATTGCTCGACCGTGGATCGGCTGCGGAGCCGGCGGATCTCACCTTCGCCCGCGATTTTTCCAACGACGAGCGCCTCGCGATCATCGGCTATAAGGCGTTCATCGATGGCACGCTGGGCTCGCGCACGGCCCGCATGCTCGCCGACTATGCGGACGATCCGGGCAATCGAGGTCTGTTCATCGAGTCGGCCGACGACGGACAGTTGCGACGTTGGGCACAGACCGTCGCCGAAGCAGGGCTCTCACCTGCCGTGCACGCCATCGGCGACGAGGCTGTTCGCCTGGCCCTGGACGCAATCGATGATGTGGATCGGGCGATCCGGCCGCGAATCGAACACGCTCAGCACATTGATGCGACAGACTTTCGCCGGTTTCGGGGCCGGATTGCCAGCATGCAGCCGTTGCACAAGGCGGATGACGGACGGTATGTCCGCAGACGTCTCGGCGACAAGCGACTGGCCGGGACGTTTGCGTTCCGCAGGCTGCTCGACGCCGGAGCGCGGCTGGCGTTTGGATCCGATTGGCCGGTCGTCTCCTGCGATCCGCGACTGGGTATCCGCACCGCCGTCACCGGGTTGACCTTCGACGGCGAGATCTTCGCCGCCGATCAGAACCTCACCGTCGCCGAAGCGCTCCGTGCGTACACCGTAGATGCAGCCTATGCCCTTGGGCTCGACGAGGCCGGGCAACTCCGGCCGGGGGCGTTGGGCGATATGGTGATGTTCGATCGTGACCCCTTCCAGGCCGATTGGGCTCGCGACCCACCCAGAGTCGTCATGACGATTGTCGGCGGGCAGGTTGTGCATGATGCCCGATGACCTACGATGATGGCGTCGGTGCAGGCATCGGCAAACGGCGGCGGATGAATATTTAGCGGACGGCCTTGGCCGCGGCGTTCACAGGATGCAAGATGAGCGATGCGCTTACCCATCTGGATGAGCAGGGCCGGGTTCGGATGGTGGATGTCGGGGCCAAGGAGCCGGTCCGACGGACTGCGGTGGCCGAGGGGTACCTTTGCGCATCATCGAACACGCTCAATCAACTCGAGGCCGGAGAGCTTCCCAAGGGCGAAGCGCTTGCGACCGCGCGAATCGCCGGCATCCAGGCGGCGAAGCGCTGTTGGGA
>JAPUKX010000321.1 GCA_027295435.1 Planctomycetota bacterium
CTTCAGTGTGAGCAGAAGCGCATCGCCGAGCTTGAGCAGCAGCTTGAAGAGGTCCGTGCCGCACCGGCCGGAGCCGCTGATACCCAAGGAGCGCAGATTCATGGAGATCTTCAGGAGAAGGCGCAGCGCATCAGCGCCGCAGCGAAACACTGGCAGCGTCGCCGCCAGCGCCTGGCAAAGGTTCGTCAGACCATTCGGGGGCGATCGGGGCGAGCTCGCACCGATGCGGAGCAAGCCCAACGCCGAATCAAGCAGGACCAGGCCCTTGAGAATCAACGAGGCCGGCTTGTGGAAATCCGAGAATCCCTGGCGGCAGCAGAACGCAAGATGCAGCGCAAGTGGGCACGACCCCGGGCCGTGGTGACCTTCAGCTGGCTGGCGGTCTCGCTCGCCGTCGTCGCCATCGCCAGCGGGCTGGCAGCCAATCATTTCTTCCCCGCGATAGTGGCCGCTTCGGTCGAAGTCGAGGCCGAGCCACGTTCAGGATTGCCGTTCTCCGAAGAGGATGCGGCAAAATGGCAGACGTGGCACAGCGCCTTACTCATCGATAAGAACTTTCATCGAACGCTGGCCAAGCGACTGGCCGATCGGCGGTTGGACCGGTACAAAGACCCCATTGCGCTTGCCCGGCGGTTGCGCGATGACCTCACGGTGGATGCCGCCCAGCCGGGCGTCATGACCCTTACTCTCGCGGGCACAGATCGCGGGGAGATCACCGCGATTCTGGACACGCTGGCCACGACCTTCGTTCGAGAATCCTCTCGTCAAGCAGGCAAACGAAGCGACGGCGCCCGCACGGTCGTGCGAGGCGAGCGCAAAGAGGCCGGTCGAACGCGGTATGCCTCGATCAACCCGGTTCCCATCCGCGATAAGCGGTTGCTCTATGCCGGCGTCATTTTCGCCGTCGGTTCCACGATCGGCCTGGGGGCGGTGATGACGATCGGGCGCCGACTCTTACGGGCGAAGCGCATCTTCGACTCGCAGGGCGCCGTGACCTGAGCCACCCGGCGGTAACGCGAGCCGGTTCCCAACCGCAAGCAACAGCACCGACCCGGCCACACCTCACGGTCGGCCCGGCCGGAATCATTCGTATGGCTTCACCTCATCGGCGACGTCGGCGATCCCTCGGCCCGCCGAGGAGATGTCCTTGCCCGCTCCTTCGATCGTCTGACAACCGACGGCCAGGCATGCTGCGAAGCCGCCCAACATCACCAATAAGAGAAGTCTCTTATGGAGTCTGCTCATCGAGTTTCCCTTTCAAAAGAATCGTTTCGGCATCGGTAGGCGATTATCCGTCAATCTCGCCGACGGCACAAGCGGCCCGGCCTGCCTTGCTCGGGATATCGATTATCGGCCGCCGAAGGCACCGTGAGCGAGCGAAGGGATCAGACGGTGGCCGATTCGCTGCAGGCTGGCCGGAGTCTCCCGGTTGCGGCGGCTCATCGGCGCCGCCGGCCGTCGGGCCGCCAAAGTTCGACATGGATCATGCCGATTGGTGACTTCGGATGGATCAGCCATTGGCAGACGCCATCGTGGTCGGAGGCCGGCAGGAATCACTTGATGCGTAGGATTCGGTTCAGCAGCCTTCAACGTGCCACCACCGCCGGACCGATTCCCTTTCCGCGCCAACGGGCCACAACCGCGTGGGGGATCAGCGCGCAGCAGCAGCGTAGACCCGACCGTGCGACCGGCGGCGAAGAGTCCGCGGTAGATGTGTTCACCGCCTTGGATGCGGTGAGTCGGCGGATGGAAGACCTGGCCCGCGAACTGGGGTGCTTGGGGTACTTTTATGATGACGACGACCGCCCCCGCGCTGCATAGGTCAACCCGCCGCCGCCAGGTCGCGCGTCTCCGCTGAATCAGAACAGAGATTCCAGCTCTTCATCCCTCGCCGACGCGCCGAGCGAGATGGGCGGTGACCGCGCGTCGCATCAGGGTGTGCAGGCGCTGTGCTCGATAGGTCGCATCCGACACGATCATTGGCATGACTGGGGCCGGCGTGCGATCGAATCGTGCCTCGACCGGCCGCGGCATCATCAGCCGACTCGGCTCCTGGCGTATCATCACCTCTTGGGGCGCAACTGCGACACTGCCGACTAGCTGCGGTTGAAGCTTGAGGTTGATCCGTCCGTCGAACCGGCCGGACGGCCGTGCGCCGGCAGAGGCGTTGGACCTGGTCTGGTACCGCCGCACATCAACGCCGGGCGGGCCAACGTAGAACACGGTGTCGTTGGGGATCAGCGGCCGCAGACCCCTGCGATCGCGCGCATAAACCGATCGAGGGAAGACGGCGTGAAGAGCCCCATGGATCCGCATCAGGCGGTCATCCTCGCCCGGGACTCGATAAACATGCTCGAAGTCACTCGGCTGACGCAGACCTGTCTCAATCTTGCGGAGGCTCGCTGACAGCACAGAGACGTCCTCGATCGTCTGATCGACCGCCTCCAGCGTGTCCGCCTGACCCGCAACGGGCGCCGGGCCGATAAGGATCGCCAACCCCAAGAAGCTCAAATGGAAAGCCGTCCGCATGTGCTCAAACCATCGGCATCGAGACGCCATCACCTTGACGCTGCCTTGAAAGCGACGAGGACTATACGAGCCCAGGCGTCGGTTGGTCGCCGCAAAGTTGCGGTCTGCGGGTGGCTTGCCATGCTTCTCCCTACCGCCCCAATGTCGCTTGTGCGTCAGTCCGATAGGAGCGTTGTTGTAGCCGCAGGGAGGTACACCACGTCGGCGTCGGTCCGCACCACAAGCCCGCGCATCGGATCGGTTCGAATCACCGTTCCGGATACAGTCCGCAGCCCGGTTCGAAACGTGGCACGGACGCCTTGCAACACGTCGCGCCGCGAGAACTCAGCGATTAGTTGCTCTTGGGGCAGGTGCAGCGCCCGGTTCATGGCCCGCAGTAATGCTACGAGGGCGTCGATCCGATCGACCCGGGTGCCGAGTTGCACGAGGCTGACGGCCCGGCCGGCGAGCTCCTGCGGCCAGTGCGTTTGGAACACGTTCATTCCAATTCCGATAAGAGCTCGTTGATCGGATTGCTCGATGAGCACGCCCGCAAGCTTGCGACCATCGACAACAATGTCGTTGGGCCAGTTGATCCCGACCGATCGACCAAGCAGCGCTTCGGCGGCTTGGGCGACGCCGACAGCGCAGGCGATCGCCAGACGTTCCGACGGCGCACGATCAGCAACGATGGTGGCCGCAATGCCTTGCTCGTGGGTGTCGGCCCAGGTTCGCCCCAATCGACCACGACCGGCCGTTTGCCGCCAGGCGACGACGATATCCGCAGGTTTCGCGTCGAGTCGTCTGGCTGCATCTTGAGTGGAATCGGTCTCTCGCAGCACGATCACCCGGCCGGGCCGGCCGCCGTCGCCGTCAAGCACGGACTCCAGACGGCTGGTCCATTGTTCAATCGGTGTTTCAACCATGGGTCAGGTGAGATCGAGGCCGACATCCAGCCACGCCGGGCCGTGGGTCAGCGCTCCGACGGAAATCCGATCGACACCCGTCTCAGCCACCGCGCGGACGGTTCGCAGGTCAACCCGGCCGGAGGCTTCGAGCAGTACGTTCCCCCCGGCGGCATCGCGCATGGCGACCGCGGTTCGCAACTGTTGGATCGGCATGTTGTCAAGCAGCACCATGTCGATCAAACCCGGTTGACCTTCCAGAAGCAACCGGAGCTGCTCCAATGTATCGACTTCGATTTCGACGAACCGAAGATCGTATTGATCGCGGGCCCGTTGGCAGGCCGTGGTAACGGCGCCGATGAACTCGCTGGGGGTCAGGTGGGCCAGGTGATTGTCCTTGAAAAGTGCCGCATCGTACAGGCCGAGCCGGTGCACGGTGCCGCCGCCACAGCGCACCGCGTACTTCTCCAGCGACCGCATTCCGGGAGTGGTCTTGCGCGTGTCGCAAATAGCGGCCTTGGTGCCGGCTACTTCATCAACATAGCGCCGAGTGACCGTGGCAATTCCGCTGAGCCGGCCGACGATGTTGAGCATGGTGCGTTCGACGGTGAGGATCGGCGCCAGCTCGCCGACCAGCCGCCACAGTGGTTGCCCCGCGGTGCATCGCTCGCCGTCGCCGATTGACGGTTCGAAGTCGGCAGCGCAATCGAAGGCGTCGAGGATGTGTCTCATGGTCGCCAGCCCGGCAACAACCCCCGGCTCGCGAGCCACTCCGACCGCACGTACTGCCCGTCCATCTTCGATGATGCTTGCCGTGGTAACGTCGCCAACGTCGCCGAGTTCTTCGGCGCGAGCGGCGGCCAGCAGCCGGTGAAGTGATCCGTCGGCGGTGAGCGCGTCAAACAGGCCCGGCAGCCCAAGAGTGTTGAGATCGAGCATTCCGCCTGTAGTCTATGGTGGTTTGCGATTCCTCGAAGGCAGTTGCTATGCTCTTGGCGCGGCCGACCCCTGAATCGGGATCAATGATGAGCGAGCGCGAATCCACCATCTTCGCCAAGATTATTGACGGTGAGATCCCGTGTCACAAGATCTACGAGGATGACCATGTCCTGGCGTTCCTTGACATCGGCCCGCTCAGCGACGGCCACACGCTGCTCATCCCCAAAGAGCCTGCTGCGCACTTGCACGAGCTGAGCGATGAATCGGCTGCGGCGCTGGGTCGCATCCTGCCTCGGCTGTGTCGGGCGGTGATGCAAGCCACCGGCTGCACCGCCTACAACGTTCTCCAGAACAACGGTGCCGCTGCCCACCAGGTCGTGATGCACGTG
>JAPUKX010000322.1 GCA_027295435.1 Planctomycetota bacterium
GCACCCCCGCGGGCGTCGGAGTCGAACTTGCTGAGGATCACGCCGTCGATGGCCAGCCGCGCGTGAAAGGCTTTGGCCGAGTTCACCGCGTCCTGGCCGACCATCGCATCAACCACGAGATAAATCTGATGCGGCGTGACCGTCCGGTTGATCGCGTCAAGCTCGGCCATCAGTTCCTCGTTGATGTGTAGCCGTCCGGCGGTATCGAGGATCAGTGCATCGACATTCGCCTTGCGCGCTTGGGCCAGGGCGCGTCGGCAGACGCCGACCGCCACGCCTGTCGCTCTGCCGTACTCCGCGCACTTGTCCGGCTCGGCATAGAAGAGAACCTTCGCCTGGCCGGTGCCCTCACGATCGACTTGCCGGGTCATGATGCCCAGTTGCTCGACCGCAGCCGGCCGCTGGAGGTCCGCCGCCGCGACCATGACGCTTCGGCCGCGCTGCTTCAGATAAGCGGCAAGTTTCGCGCACGTGGTTGTCTTGCCCGAGCCCTGCAGCCCGCAGATCATCACGATCGTGGGTGGCGGCTCCACCAGCAGGATGTGACTGTCCACCGGGCCCATCACGTCGATGAGTCGCTGGTGGACGATGCTGATCATTTCCTCGCCCGGCCGCAGACTTTTGGTGACTGCTCGCCCGATCGCGTCTTGCACCACCTCTTCGCAGAACTCGTTGACGACCTCCAGATGCACATCCGCCTCAAGCAGCGCCGTGCGCACCTCGCGCATCGCCTCGCGGACGTTCTCCTCGCTTATGCGTCCGCGCCCCGAGAGGTTGCGGAAGGTCGAGTTGAATCGCTCGGAAAGCGTTTCGAACATTGGAATCCAATTCAAGCCGGACCTGACGAGTCCGCCGACGGCGGACGACGAAGGTCCGGGTCGCAATCCACCAATCGTAGCGGCGCCGCTGGAATGATATCAGCCCAACAGGGCCGCAGTATCGCTTCGCTTCAGAGCCGGACCGCCCTCGAGCCGGGATCGGCGCAGGCGATCTGATCTCGGCGAGCTACGTAGATCAATGTTGCCGCTGCGCGGCAACCGGGCTGATGAAAGCCAGGGTCGGTCAGTGTCACCGTTTCGACTTCAGCCAGTCCTTCAGTCTCTGTCTCGACCACGCGTTGATGCAGCGATCCGCCGTCAGCCAGCCGCGGCGAGCCGTCAGGATGCCGTAATGCAGAAAGTCGAAGTGGTCCGGCGAATGGGCATCGGTGTTGATCGACAGCAGCGCCCCGAACTCAACGGCAGCCCGAATGTGAGTGTCCCGCAGATCAAGGCGAAGATAGTTGGCGTTGATCTCCAGCGCGGTGTCGTATTCACTTGCCGCTTCGATCAGCGCATTGATGTCCGGGTGCAATCCTTCTCGGCGATTGATGATCCGCCCCGTTGGATGGCCGAGGATGTGGACCAGCGGATGTTTGATCGCCTTGAGCAGTCGTTTGGTGGCGGCCGTGGGGTCCTGCCGCAGGGCGCTGTGCGGTGAAGCGATAACCAGGTCCAGTTCGGCCAGCAACTTGTCGTCGTAGTCCAGCCGGCCGTCAGCCAGGATATCCACCTCCGACCCCGCCAGAATCGTGATGCCTTTCACCCGTTGGTTTGCTTCCCGCACGTCTTGGATGTGATCGCGCAAGCGGTCCGCCGAGAGACCGTTGGCCTGGGCGCTGGATTTGGAATGATCGGTGACGGCGACGGTATGAAAGCCGCGGGCCTTGGCCTCCAAAGCGAGCTGGTCGATTGTCATCTTCCCATCGGACGCGACGGTGTGGGCGTGAAGCTCGGCCTTGATGTCGCTTCGGTCGATGAGGTTCGGCGTCGAGGTGAGCTCGAACTCACCGCGGTCTTCGCGAATCTCCGGCGGAACCCACGGCAATGCGAGGGCGGCGAACACCTCTTGTTCGGTCCGGGCCGCGACGGGTCTGGCGCCTCGGGTCTGCGGGGCCTCAGATTCCCGGCCCGCGCCGGCGAATAAACCATATTCATTGAGCCGGAGATCTTTCTTGACCGCCCGCTCCCGCATCAGAACATTGTGTTGCTTTGAGCCTGTGAAGTACATCAACGCGGCCCCAAAGGATTTTTCATCGATCACGCGCAGATCGACCTGGATTCCCGTATTGAGCCTCACCGAGCTCTTCGTCTCGCCGGCCGCAAGAACCTTTACGACACCCGCCATCGACCGAAACGTCCGACTGAGCGCTTCGGGGTTTGCTGTCGTTGCCAGGATGTCGATGTCGCCGATTGTCTCCTTGCCGCGCCGCAGCGACCCGGCGCATTCGACTTGCTTGGTCCCCTTGACGCCGCGCAGTCGCTTGACGATCTGTCTGGCGACGGGAAGCGCCTCACCAAGTCGGATGCGTTTGCCCGAGAGTGCGATGAACTCGATCGACTCCTTGATGTTCTGTACGGTCTTGGTCCCCATGCGCGGCAGCTGCGCAAGTTCGCCGGTGTTGAGCTTGGCCTTGAGCGTCTCCACATCGGTAACACCGGCTCTTTCCCACATGAGCTTTACCGTCTTGGGGCCCAGGCCGGGGATATCCATGACCTCCAGCAGACCCTTGGGGATCTCTTTCAACAACTCGTCACGCTCTTTGACCCGACCGGTCTTGAGATACTCGACGATCTTCTTCGCTGACGCCTCGCCGATGCCGTCGATTGCGGTGAGCTTGGCCGGGTCGTCGGCAAGCTGACTCACATCAACCGTGAGGTCGGCCAGGATTCGGGCCACCCTCCCGTGGGCATTGACGCGGAAGGGATTGGCCCCGGTCAGCTCCAGGATTTTGCTCATCTGCTCAAAGATGCGCGACAAATCGGCGTTGGCGGGCATGTCGGCAGTGTATGCGGTGAACAACCCCCCGGGGACGCCCCGGATATGCATCTGGGACTACCAACAGCGCGCACATCACACGCCAACCCCAACCCCTAACTCCCAACCCCTAACCCCTAACCCCTAACTCCTGACTCCTGCCTATGCCACGTCCCCCAACCCCAACGCCTGGCCGTGGGCTTTCAGCAGCCGGCGGCGCAGCAAGGCATCGCGCTGGCCGCCGAGCGTAGGATTCGATGCGATCCAGTCCTTTGCGTCCCGTCGTGCCATTTGCAGGAGATCCAGGTCGCGCGGCAACTGGGCCACCCGAAATGGCGCCAACCCGGATTGCCGGGCCCCGAACAGTTCTCCCGGACCGCGAATCTCCAGGTCCTTCTCAGCGATCTCGAAGCCGTCGGATGTTGAGGCGATCGCCTTGAGCCGGGCTTCGGCTTCTTTGGTGGTCGGATCGCCCAGCAGCACACAGAGACTGTGGCGGGAGGCTCGGCCGATGCGCCCGCGAAGCTGGTGCAACTGGGCCAGGCCGAACCGCTCCGCATGCTCGATCACCATGATCGAGGCGTTGGGCACATCCACCCCGACCTCGATCACCGTGGTGCAGACCAAAGCGTCGATCTCGCCGGCCCGGAAGCGGCTCATGATCTGCTCACGCTCGTCGCGGTCGAGCCGCCCGTGCATGGCGGCCAGGCGTCGGCCTCGCAGAAACCCCCCGGCCAGCCACTCAAGATGGGTATTGACATCTTTGAGCCCCCGACCGGATTCATCAATCATGGGCACCACGATGAACGCTTGCTCGGCGGTGTTTAGACGCTCAGCCACCTGTTGGTAGACCTCCTCGGCCTTGGACTGATCCGTGATCCTGGTGGTGATCGGCTTTCGCCCCGGCGGCAGCCCGCGGATGGTCGAGATGTCCAGATCGCCAAAGACCGTCAGCGAAAGGGTGCGGGGGATGGGCGTGGCGGTCATCACCAGCGTGTGAGGAATAGTGGTGGGATCGTTGCCCTTGCTTCGCAGCCTCGCCCGCTGGTGAACGCCGAAGCGGTGTTGCTCGTCGATGACCGCCAGGGCCAGACTCTTGAACTGCACGATTTCGGTGAGCAGGGCATGGGTTCCGATGAGGATGTCGATCTGCCCGGACTCAAGCCGTGCGAGGATCTCGCGGCGTTGGGGTAAGGTCTGGGAGCCGGTCAGCAGCTCGATCGATACGCGGGCGCCGGTGAGCATCTGGCTGATCGAGGCGTCATGCTGCTCGGCCAGCAATTCCGTGGGGGCCATGAGCGCCGCCTGGTGTCCCGAGGCCACCGCCATCAGCAGGCCGTAGAGCGCGACGACGGTCTTGCCCGCACCGACATCACCTTGAAGCAGACGGTTCATGGGGATCGTGGATTGCAGGTCCGCGGCGATCTCATGGATGACCGCACTCTGCGAGCCGGTCAGCTCAAACGGGAATCGCGCGGTGATATGGGCGTTGATGGCGTCATTGTGCTTCAGCGCGACCGCACGCTGAGCTTCGCGGCGGTGCCGACGCTTCAGCATCACCGCAAGTTGCAGCAGCAGCAGCTCGTCGAATGCCAGGCGGCGCCTTGCGGAGACAGGCTCGTCGGCGTCGGCGGGTCGATGCACCATGCGATAAGCCTCGGCCAGGGTGGGCAGAGCTCGGGCCTTTCGATATTCGTCATGCAGATGGTCATCGAGCTGGGCCAGGGCGGTGTCGAGAACCGACTCGACCGCCCGCTCGATGGTCCGGGAAGGCAGCTCTTCGCTGGCCGGATAGATTGGCCGATGGCGCTGCGGCCGGGGCACAATCGGCTGATCGGGGTCGTAGGCCTCCCATCGGGGGTTGACCATCTGCACCAGGTCGCCATGCCTCTTCGCCCGGCCCCACACCAAAACGGTCAGCCCGGGATGGATCTTCTCGCGTAGCCAGGGTGAATTGAACCAGATCAGCTTGACGGCGCCGGTGTCGTCCTGAAGCGTCGCCTCCATCCGCGGACGACGAGCGGGGATCCACCGCAGCGAGGCAATCTCTCCGCGGAGGGTAATGTTGGCGTCAGCGCCGTGCAGCGGCGAAATCTGCTCCGAGGCCGCAGCAATAGTTTGCTCGGGCAGCTCATGCTCATACCGCTGCGGTAGATGAAGGACGAGATCTGCAACACAACGAATTCCCAACCGGCGGAACGCATCGGCGTGCCTGTGGCCGATGCAGGGCACGTCGGCGATGTTGGTCGTCAGCTTGTCCAGAGCCTCGGTCGTCATCACGGTATCGCGGGTGTTATGCCCACCATACCATTGCCGCATGCAGCGGCTGCCATTCGATCCCGACCAGGTTGCCGGTCCTGAAGCCGAGGCCCAGCCGAGCCCTCGCCGACCCCAAGGCGGCCGCCGGCCTTTCGACGCCGAGCACCTGACCGTCAGCCAGGTGGCCGAGCTGATCAAATCCACATTCCAGCAGCACGTCCAGTCGCCGCTACGAGTGATCGGCCAGGTCAGCAACCTCAGCTGCTCCAACCACTGGTACTTTTCGCTCAAAGACGAAGCGGCGGTGTTGAATTGTGTGGCCTGGGCGTCATCGGCCAAGAGCTTCGGCTTCGTTCCCGCGGAAGGTGATGAAGTGATTGCCGTGGGCCACCTGAGCCACTATGCGCCCCAGGGTCGCACGCAATTGTACGTCAAGCAGCTCAAGGGGGTGGGTGCCGGGGCGCTTGAGCTTCGGTTTCGCGCGATGTGCGAGGAGCTTCGCCGCCTGGGGTATTTCGATGAGGCTCGAAAGAGGCCGCTCCCGGTTTTCCCCCAGCGTATCGCGGTGATTACCTCGGCAAGCTCGGCGGCTTGGCGCGACGTAATGGCGACCGCCGCCCAGCGTTGCAGGGCGGTGAGGCTGCTGCTGGTCGACGTTCGGGTGCAGGGCGAAGGGGCCGCCGAGCAGGTGGCCGGCGCAATCCGCCGGATCGATCGGCAGCGAACGCGGCTCGGCGTGGATGTGATCCTGGTCACGCGCGGGGGTGGATCGGCTGAGGATCTGTGGACGTTCAACGAGCGGGTGGTCGCAGATGCGGTATTCAAGTGCACCGTCCCTGTGGTGGCGGCCATCGGGCACGAATCGGACACAACCGTGATCGAGCTGGTGGCGGATTGCCGGGCGGCCACGCCTACCCAGGCGGTGATGCGGCTGGTTCCCGCCGCCTCGCAACTGCACGAGCAGGTCAGCCACCTTCAACAGCGGCTCGGGTTTCTCCTGAAGCGCCTCATCGAGCGCCAGCGGCACCGTTTTGACGCCGTCGCCCGCTTTGAGCTGTTCCGAGATCCCGGCTCCCGGCTCAGGCAGGCCCGAGAGATCATCGACGGCCGGCATCGCGATCTCCGACACAGTCTCCAGGCGTGTATTGCTCGCCGGCAGCTGCGATTCGAACGCCTGGCCGGGCGACTTTACCGGCTGCGGCCGGAAGCGTTAGCTTCGCGGCGTCGGGAGCACCTGGCCGTGTTGCATGATCGTATCGGTCGCGCCCTGCGGCGGCGGGTGGATCAACGGAACGCACTTCTTATGCATCGTCGCCGACTCGGCCGAGCTGTGGCGATGAACCTGCGA
>JAPUKX010000323.1 GCA_027295435.1 Planctomycetota bacterium
ATCTTGTCGCGGCGGGGCAAGCCCGCCCGCGAAACAGGTTCACTCACCGCTGACTCCTGACTCCTGATCCCCTTCTTCATCTTCGCCGCGGCGCCAGACCACGACTTCCTGTTGGAGCTCGATTCCTGCGTGCTCGTAGACTCGTCGGCGAACCAGATCAAGCAACTGCAAAACGTCCTCGGCGGCCGCGCCCGGCTCGGTGATGATGAAGTTGGCATGATGCCGGCTGATCGACGCTCCGCCGATACGCTCGCCCTTGAGGCCGGCTTCGTCGATGAGCTTGCCTGCGGGGACTCGCTGCTCGGAGACCGGGTCGATGGGGTTCTTGAAGGTGCAGCCCGCGGAATGGTCGGCCAGCGGCTGGGTGCTCTTCTTGAACGCGAAAATCTCCTTGACCCGATTGCGCAGGGTGATCGGGTCGGCCGGCTGAAGGTTGAACGTGGCGGAGACGATCAGTGGATCGGGGATGTTGGTTTGGCGATACTCGAATCGCAGCTCGTCGGCGGGGTAGGTGACGAGCTCGCCGCGGCGGGTGATACAGGTGACGCTGTTGACGGCATCGCCGATCGAGCCGAAGGCACCGCCGGCGTTCATGCGAATGGCCCCGCCGATGGTTCCGGGTATTCCCGCCATCGGGCTGAGGCCGTCCAGTCCGCGGCGAGTGGCGTCCATCAGCGTTTTAGCCAGATCGGCCCCGGCCATGGCTTTCATCGAGCTGATCCGGCCGGTGCGGTTGTATTTGATCTCACGAAGAGCAGGCGTGTCGAGACGAACGACGATGCCGTCGGCGCCTTCGTCGGCGACGAGGAGGTTCGCGCCGCCGCCGAGGACCCGAAGCGTCGCGCTGTTTCGATCGCAGCGCTTCGCAAGCGTGGCGAGGGCCTCGATCGAGTTGGGGCGAACCAGCAGATCAGCCCGGCCGCCAATGCCGTACCAGGTCATCGCGCCGATGGGGGCATCCAGAACGACATCCACGTCGAGATCGCTGAAGAGGCTGGATCGGGTGGAAGAAGGCATCGAGGCATCAAGGCACGAAGGCATCAAGTTTAGCCGCGAGCCGTAGGCGAGCGCGGCGGGGCGCCGACCGCATATGTATACGGGGCTATGACCCGGATGATTCTTCGCGATCAAGGAACCCTCTGGCCACCTGCCACACCGGGCCGGCGCCCATGATCACCACCAGATCACCATCCTTGCAGATGTTCTCGAGCTGTTCGACGATGGCGGCAAAAGGATACAAGTGCATGGAGGTCACGCCCTGGCGGCGAAGCCGATCGACGAGGTCGGCCGCGCTCACCCGCTGCTTCTCGATCTCGGTGTCGCGCACGAAATAGATGTGCGGGACGATGACGACATCGGCGCAGGAGAAGCTGCGCGCGAACTCGTCCAGTAGGAATCGCGTGCGGCTGTGCTGGTGGGGCTGAAAGACGCAGATCAGCCGGCGGGGGCGCTCGGCGGCGCGCAGCGCTTGCAGGGTCGCCTCGATCTCAGCGGGGTGATGACCGTAGTCGTCGTAGACGACGACCTCGCCGTCGGCGATGCGTCGGGTGCCCAGGCGTTGCATGCGCCGATCAAGCCCCTGGAATGAGCCGAGTGCGGTTGCGATCCGCGTCCAGTCGGCGCCACAATAGCTCGCGAGGATGGCCGCCGCCGCAGCGTTCAGCGCGTTGTGCTTCCCGGGCATGGCGTTGGTCCATTGGGCGGCCGGCGCGCCGTTCTCATGCACGACGATGTGGGGCTGGGCCGGATCGAAATCAACGTGAAAGTCCGCAGCGGGGTTGAAACCGAACGTCTCCACCGCGCAGTGCAGGTCGGCGGTGACCTCTCGGCGATGGGCCCCGTCGTGGGCGATCAGCAGTTGTCCGCCCGCTTCGACCGGCGGCAGGAGCTTCGCAAACTTGCCAAACGCCTCGACGACCGCATCAAGGGTGCCATACACGTCAAGGTGATCTTCGTCCACGTTATTAATGAGGGCGATCACCGGGCGGTGGTGGAGGAAGGAGCGATCGAACTCGCAGGCTTCGGCGACGAGGATGCCGGGCCGGGCGGCCAATGGGTCGTCGCCGGGGATGGCCGCTGAGCCGGCGCGACTTCCTCCGCCGATCTGCGGACAGGTCGCCCCGACAATGAAGCTCGGATCCAGCCCGCATTCGATCAGCACGTGGCAGAGCATGGCGGCGGTGGTGCTCTTGCCGTGGGTGCCGGCGATGGAGACGCCGGTGCGGTCGGCCTGCACCATGCCCAGGGCTTGGGCGTAGCTGATCACGTCGATGCCGCGCTGCCGGGCGGCCAGCAGCTCGGGATGGTCGTCGGGAATCGCGGCGGAAGCGATGACCAGGTCGCAGCGGTCGGGCAAGGTGTCTGCCGTCTGCTGGTGGCTGACGGGGATACCCTCGGTGTGTAGCGCCTCGGTCAGCTCGCTGGGGGCGGAGTCCGACCCGCTGCACATTGCGCCTCGCTGGGCCAGCAGTCGGGCCAGGCCGCTGAGCCCGCACCCGCCGACACCGACACAATGGATCCTGCGACCCTCAAGGGCGTAGTCGAATGTCCTCGAATGCCTTTGCGGGACCTTGGTTGGAGCGAACCTCGCGGCGGGCTCTGTCATCGACCTGATTGTATCGACCGATGTCGCGCCGGCGCGTTGAGATTCGACTTGCCGGCGAGCCGCGGCGGACCCGCAGGCGGCGGTTGAGTCTCGGCGGCATTGGTGGGCATGAGTCGGCCCGTTGAAATAGAATGCCCGGCTATGGCCGACGCTGAGAACCCGCCTTCGGTGCATGCTCAGGTCCTGATCGTTGACGATGAGACGGAGCACGCCCAAGTCATGGCCGAAGCCCTGCGCAAGCCGGGGCATGTCTGCACACTCGTGCACAGCCTGGCGGAGGCCGAAGATGAGTTGCGACACGGCAGCTTCGACGTGATCGTTACCGACCTGGTGATGGAGAGCGAGACCGCGGGTCTCACCGTCCTTGAGTTGAGCAGGGAACACCAGCGAGACGCGGAGACCATCATGGTCACCGCGCATGGCGATGTGCCGACGGCCAAGGCGGCCCTGCAAGGCGGAGCGTATGACTTCATCGAAAAGCCGTTGGACCTCGACGTGTTCCGCAATCTGGTTCATCGCGCGGCCGAGACGGTGATCCTTCGGCATCAGAACACCCGCCTGCGCGGGCAGGTTGATGCCGCATACGGATTCGAAGGGATCATCGGCGAATCAGCGGCGATTCGCGAAGTCATCGCCACCATCAAGCAGATCGCCCCCAGCGACCTCTTCGTGTTGATCAGCGGCGAGTCCGGCACCGGCAAGGAGCTGATCGCCTCGGCCATTCACGTTCATTCCAAGCGGGCGCAGAAGCGCTACGTCGTTTTCAACGCCGCTTCGCAGAGTGAGACGCTGCTGGAGGATCAACTGTTCGGCCATTTGCGGGGGGCATACACCGGCGCTGATCGTGACCGGGAAGGGGTGTTTGAGTACGCCAACGGCGGGACGGTGTTCCTCGACGAGATCGGCGACATGCCGCTGGTGATGCAGGCGAAGCTGCTGCGGGTGCTTGAGACCGGAGAGGTGGTCCGCCTGGGCTCCAACGAAACGCGCAAGGTCGATGTCCGTTTCATCAGCGCGACCAATCGGGATCTGAAATCGCTGGTGTCGGCGGGGCAATTTCGCGATGACCTGTATTTTCGGGTCCGAGGCGCTCAGATCCACGTGCCTCCGCTTCGAGACCGGCGTGAGGACATTCCGCTGCTGGTCAATCACGCGCTTGGCCGGTACGCCAGGGGGCTCGACAAGCCCATTCCCACGATAAGCTCGCCGGCGATGATGCGGCTGGTGGCCTACGCCTGGCCGGGCAACGTGCGCGAACTGCTCAATGTCGTGCAGAGGATGGTCGTCATGTGCGATCGTGCAACGATCGACGTCCGGGATGTGCCCCAGGAGATCTTCGCCCAGGAGTCTGACGATCGTTACGTCAGGGGCAGCCTGGCGGGCGTGGGACTGGATCGGCTGGAGAAGGAGGCGATCCGCCAGACGCTGGCGATGACCCAAGGCAACCGCGAACAGGCCGCACAGCTTCT
>JAPUKX010000324.1 GCA_027295435.1 Planctomycetota bacterium
GGCGGGAACCTGCTTACTGTCTCGGGCACCAATGATCTCACCCTCAGCGGCGTGATCAGCGGCACGGGTGGATTGACCCTCGATAGCAGCGGCTCGCTGACCTTAGCGGGCGTCAACACGTACATCGGCGATACCGAAATCAACAGCGGCGAACTGATCCTCAAGGGGTCGGTCGCCGGCGTGATCAACGTCAATGACGGCGGTACCCTCAGCGGTGACGGCTCTCTGGGCGGGAACCTTGCCAATCGGGACGGCGGCACCATCTCGCCTGGCGACGGCATCGGCACGCTCACCGTAGGTGCAAGATACGAACAACTGGCCGGCAGCACGCTTTTCGTCGAACTGAGTGCCGACGACGGAAGTTCCGATCTGCTTGACATCACCGATGACGCGACGTTGCACAGCGGCAGTACGATTCAGACCTCGCTCATCGGCGACGGGTTCATCGTCACAGGTCAGACGTTTACGATTATCGAGGCAGACGGCGGCATTACGGACCTTGGTGTGGACATCACGACCGACTCGGCCACCGTCACCATTCAGTTGGCGCGGGATCAAGCGTTTGCCAACGGCGATACCTCATACGCGATTGAGCTTCTTCGAGCATCGAACGCCTACTCTGCCGCGGCGGACCTGGGCAACAATTTCTCGATCGGCGGAGCCCTCGACAGCCTCATCCCCAGCGCTAACAATGATCCGATGGGCGCGGCTGGTGGTCTGCTGGGTAAGCTCGATACATTCAACGCAGCGGATTATAACACGGCTGTCAGACAGCTCAGCCCGGAACCGTACAACGTGCTGACGGCGATGGCCGTGGACAACGCGCAAGCCTTCACGGCCCAGCAATCGACCTATCTTTCTGCCAAGCGAAGCGGAATCGAGGCCTGGTCCGGGTACATTCAGGCGAACGGCCCACGTCCGGGCAGCCTGGCGCTGGCCGAGAACGATCCATGGATCCTCGCGGCCGCGATCGCGCAGGCCGACACCGCCGACGCAGACCGGCTCGCGACCGCAAATGAGAATCGGTGGAGCAGCTACGCCAAGTTCCAATCTATCTTCAGTGACCAAAACACTTCCACCAACCGAACAGGGTATGAGGCGACATTATTCGGCGGACAGATCGGAGTCGATTACAGCTTTACTCCGAACTTCGCCGCCGGCCTCGCGCTAGGGTACACTGCGACCAACGCAGATCTGGACGGCGGGCTTGGGGAGATCGATGACGACACGGTTCGCGCCGGGCCCTATATGAGCTTCACCTGGGACGAGTGGTACGTTGATGGTTCGCTGACCTTCGGCTATCACTTCTACAACGGGCAGCGGAGCATCCCCTCGCTGTCTCAAACCGCCAGCAGCGACTATTCAGGCTACGACGTCACCGGGTACTTTGGAGGCGGATACCACATCGAGCTGGAACATGATCTGCGCCTGACGCCGATGGCTTCCGTGCAGTACAGCAGTTTCGAGTTCGAAGGATTCACGGAAACGGGGGCAGACGGCGCAAATCTGACCGTGGGCGATCGCCATGCCGAATCATTGCGGACCAGGTTAGGTTTAAACCTGTCGTTCAAGATCGACGGGGCGAGCAAGGTTCTTCCTTATCTGTACTTCGGCTGGGAACACGAGCTCTTCAACGATGACGATATCGAGGCCTCATTTGCTGCTGGAGGCAATCCGTTCATCATCGACACCGGCGCGCGCGCAACCGACAGCATATTCTTCGGCGCGGGCCTGAGTGTGCTGGTTGACTACAATGTGTCCGCTTTCCTCCGCTTTGAGACGGCGACTGCCGCCGACGGAGATGTGGGTGGTATCGCTGCCGGCGTGAGCGTCGTCTTTTAGCCCGGAAGGTTCATCACCCACACATCTCTGTGCTCTGTGTGAGGAAAGTTGCCATCTGTCATTTTGATGTGTTGCACCGGTCTTCGTGCGAGAATGAGCGCATGAAAGCGGCACGGACAGGTGCAATCACCGGTCCGTGCCGCGAGTGATCCACGGGTCTTCAGCGCGCCACGTGGTCTATCGGCCATACTCCGTCAGTTCGAGCGCGAGCATGCGGTCGATCCGCGACTTCGATGCCCTGAGGTGGGCTTCGGAAGCAAAGTCGATCTTGCCGTTGGCCAGCACTTGCTCGATTTGGTCCGAGAGTGTCTGTAGCGAATGGGTCGCCATGGCATGCAGATCAGGCGACAGCACCCGGCCAGGCTGGGTGCGGACCAGCGGTTCCATCAACCCGAGGTATTCGCGCTGCAGCGAACGGCGGATGTCGGAGATGTACGGATCGCTGTCCGTCCACTTGCTCTGCTCGTACCGGCTCACATTGATCGTGCCGCCCCAGCAGCCGTCCTGGATGCGCTGGATGTATTCGGCCACAGTGAACTTGTCCGCGGCGTCGGTCTTCAGCTCCGCATCGTGGATCCGGCGCAGCGTGTTGGGGAACAGCCGATCGAAGAGATTCCACCATTGCAGAACCGCGATGAGCTCATGGACCGGGAAGTCCACCGTATAGCTGACGGACGCTCCTTGGTGCCACCACCGAGGTGGAGCCAGGTGGTTCAGCACTTCCGGTGAAACCTCAAAGAACTCGTCGTTGAAGAGGTTCGCCTCAATGAATGACATGGCGTCGCGCTGCAACTTCGGGTCGACCAACACGAAAGGCGGCTCGTTGCTCGGATCGCCCTTGTGATTGCGGTTGAAGTATTGACCGCCGATGTAGCCCCCGACGTAGTCCAGGATGAAAGCCTTTTCCACCATCAGGCGCACGAACACCTGAGTCAGGTGGTACCAACTTTCGGTGTCCTTGACCGCCCAGTCGAGGAGATTCGCTATTCGCTTATCAATGAGCTGGGCGCGATCTCGAGCCCAGGCGATGGGGTCGTCTGCCAGGTCGAACCGATTGACGCGTGGGTCGGGGCCGAGGAACGTGGCGTCTTCGTCGGTGGCGTAGGCCAGCTCGGGCTCCGTAGACCGTCTGGCGATCTCCTGGAGCATCCCCTGCTCACCCTTGACCGGTGCGATGAACGCCGGATCGGACGGCTTCTTCGCCCCCGCGGCTGGGGCTGAGCTCATCATGGTTTGCATCGCCCCGGACTCAAGCATCTGCCTGATGTGCTCAGGCATTTGATCGAGCAGCTCCGGGGGGATGTCATCCACACTGAAGCCCTGCGGCAGAGACATGGTTTCGGAAGCGCTAACCGCGGCGTCGGTGGCCGGCTCCTGCGACTGCGATTCCTCGGATTCCGTCTCTTGGGCCTCCGACTGCTGCCCCTGCTTGGGGCTCTTGTAGGAGGCGTCGAAGGGCCGGTACCCGTACTCGACGGCCCAGTGGTCATAGGGCCCGATGGTCGGGGTCAGGAAGTTGCCCTGCGTGGACCCGTCGGCGAAGAACAGCACGGGGTTGTAATCCATCACCGAGCCGGTGGTGGCCGTGCCTTCCTTGAAGCGGCGCTTGATCTCATCGAGCGAGTAGATCGAGCTCGCCTTGAAATTGTGCCGCAGGCCGATGGTGTGACCCACCTCGTGCATCACCACTTCCTTGATCACATCGTAGAGAAAGCGATCGAGAACCTCCTTGCGCTCCCCGGCGAGCATCGCTCGTGCGATGCTCATCTGATGCTTCATGCCTTCGGCATACTCGCAGAAATGCCGGCCCTCCTGGTATATGCGGCGCCGCATCGCCTCGCGCAGCTGCACCTCACCGGTCTGGCCGAAGACAAACCGCTCCCAAGGCCGGTTCGGTCGGCGCCACTGCGGGTGCGCGTCGAGGAATCCTTCAAGCGCAGGATCCTGCGTCTTGAGCGCCATGGCGGTCGCAGGCAGCATCCGCTCGGCGCTCTGTTCGAAGTACCGAACCATGGAATCGTCGAAGATGATGTCGGCATCGTAGATTTGACCGGTGAAAGGATTGGAGCGGTGGGGGCCCATGGCGAAACCCGCGCCGGTCACGATCCAGCGGAAGAAGCTGTAACGCATGTCCTCCGGATCGAGATCCCTCCATTCATTGTCATCGGTCTGCTGGCGCACAACGACGGCGTTGCTGAAGCCGACCTTCTCAAACGCCTGGTTCCATTCGAGAATGCCGTCGCGCACCGCCCGGCGGAATCGCACCGGCACCGTCTTTTCGATGTAGAAGATGATCGGCTGCTTCGGCTCGCACAGCGCGAGGCTGGGATCACGCTTGACCAGATGCCACCGATCGATGTAGCGATTGAAGATGTCGCGGGCCTCGGTGGGCTTGGCCCAGTCCTGGTTGGCGGTCAGGAAGTAGCCCACGCGATCATCGGCGATCCGAGGCTTGTAGTCGGTCTTGGGCAGCTTCCAGAAGCTGAAATGGACGATCTTTTTGTCGTACGATCCGGGTGGCGACATCCGGCTCACGGCCAATTCCACCCCCATCTCGACGTTCAGCTCGAAGGTCTTTTTCTTCGTCCACTTGCTCAGCGCGGGGTTGATCCCACCGCTGCCGAACATCCCCTGCCTGAAAAAGGACATCCAGGCGATGTCGGCGAAGTCGCTCTTGAGCAGCGCGCCGAAATCAATAACGGGGTCGCCGTTCGGGGCCTTGGTGACCAGGGGCACGGCTGTGCGGATTCGGTCGGGATAAGTACGGCGGACGACATCGGCCACTTCCTTCGTCTCATTCACGACAAAGCGAGTCTCCGGCTCGATGAGCAACAACTGCTGGCCGAGCAGCTCCCACTGCACGACTCGCTCATCAAGCGGGAAGCCGGTGAAGAACCCGCCGCCGGAGAAGCTCGTCGAGAGCATGAACTTCTCACCCAGGAAACCCACGGGGATCTGGCAGAGCAGCTTCTCAGGATCCTTGTCCTTGGCAGTCGGCGGGTAATACCAGAGGGTGAAGAGGCCCTTGTCCGACTTCATGTCCTTCGTAACTTTCTTGAAGTCGGGCAACCCTTCCTTGGGTTGCGGGAAGCCGGCCGGAAGCTTGCCCCCCATTGAACTTATGATCTGGCTGAGATCGATGTTCTCTTTGCCGTCGGGCGGCTCGCCCGCAACGACCGCGCCGCCGGCAAGCGAAACGCCGACACAGAACAACAAGATTTGTTTGAGCATGACAGGTCTCCTTTCATCTCTCGTATGGTGTAACCCAGGAACATGCGCCGGGCATCGCTGGTATGGTTCCCGGCGACATATCTTGACATAATCTACGTCCCAAGCCAAGGGCCCTCGAGCAGACCCCGATGGCGGGCAGGAAGCCGGGCGTGCCGTCTTGGGGCTTGTACGAGGAACGGCGCGTGCGGCTCGGCCCATCCGGCCGCGAGAGCCAGGGGGACCGAGAGTCGTGGCCCGGCGAGGGTCGGACGGGCGGGATGCGGGCCCGGGTTGTGCCGCTCGCCTTGATCGCCTGGGGCGGGGTAGGCTGTAGCGATGTCCACCCACCTACCGCCAAACAAGGCTGCCGTTGGCGGCGGGCAGGTTGCCGCACGCCTGGCGCCCTTTGGCTCCACGATCTTCACCGAGATAAGCCGGCTGGCCCTGGAGCACGGGGCAGTCAACCTCGGACAGGGATTCCCCAACTTCGACGGACCCGGCTTTGTCAAGGATGCCGCGATCGAGGCGATTCGAGCCGGGCACGGCCAATACGCGCGGATGTTCGGAATCCCCCAGCTGAATCGTGCTATTGCCGACCGGTTCGCCGCGGACACCGGGATGACGATTCTGCCTGATGAGGAGGTGACGGTCACATCTGGCTGTACCGAGGCCCTGGCGGCAACCTTCCTGGGGCTGGTCAATCCCGGTGACGAGGTCGTTGTGTTCGAGCCGTACTACGACTCCTTCCCTGCCTGCATGGCGATGGCCGGTGCCGAACCGCGGTTTGTCACGCTGCGCCCACCCGATTTCGAGATCGACTCAGCAGCGCTGCGGGCAGCGTTCTCATCCGCGACCCGTGCCGTTCTCGTCAACACCCCGCACAACCCGACGGGGAAGGTGTTCAGTCGCCATGAGCTGGAGCTGATCGCTTCGTTGTGCAAGCAACACGACGCAATTGCGATCACCGATGAAGTCTATGAGCGGTTGGTCTTTGAGGGCGAACACATTCGGCTGGCCTCGCTGGATGGTATGTACGAAAGAACGGTGACGCTGTCATCGCTGGGCAAGACCTTTTCGTTAACGGGGTGGAAGGTGGGCTGGGCGATCGGTCCGCCGCCGCTGATGGCCGGGGTGCGGGCCGCGCACCAGTTTCTCACGTTCGCCACCGCCACGCCGCTACAGCACGCCGCGGTCGCGGCGCTCCGGGCCGACCAATCGTATTACCAGCAGCTACTGGACGCGTATCGAAGGAGGCGGGATGTGCTCGTCGAAGGTCTGGCGAGGGTCGGGTTTGATGTCTATCCGCCGCATGGGACGTACTTCGTGCTGGCTGACCACACGCGATTCGGGTTCGAAGACGATGTGTCGTTCTGCCGGCATCTGATCGAACACGTGGGGGTGGCGGCGATTCCCCCCAGCGCGTTCTATCACCGCCCCGACGACGGCAGGAAGCTGGTGCGGTTTGCATTCTGCAAGGATGAGCAGACGCTGCACAACGCGCTAGCAAGGCTGGCTGTGCTGCAGCGGTGACGGCGGCGGTGAGACCGTCGGCCGGCGACCCAGCAAACATACAACAAAACTCAGCACCGTGGCCACGAGCATCTTCCACGGAAAGGCGAGCGTGAAATCAAGGCCAAGCGCCGGCGCCCAGCGTTCCCACACAAAATCCTGGAGCAGGAACACCGTGCCGAAACCGGTCATCAGCGCCGCAGCAACGCTCAGACTGTTGCCGCGCGGCGTGAAAAGTGCCGTGACGAAAACGGCCAACAGCCCGCTGTAAGCGAAGACCATGACGCCCAGAGCGAAGTCGATCAACGTTGTGCCGGATGCCTGCTGCCAAAACACGCACAGGATGGCGAACAGCGCAAGCAGGATGGCCCAGATCAGGATCGCCCAGCGTGAGGCGACCAGCTCGCGCTTATTGTCGGTCACGCCCGCACGATCTCTGCGCAGCCGCCATGGACGATAGAAGTCTGCGATCGCGGTTGAAGCCATCGCATTCAATGCTGAGTCCATGCTGCTCATTGCCGCGGCAAACAGACCGGCGAGCATGAGCCCCCGCATCCCGGGGGGCATCTCACGCAGAATGAACTCGAGAAAGACCTTGCGGGAATCGTCTATCTGATAGGTCGGCGCCGCACTTTGCATGATGTCGGGCCGCTGATAATAGACGTAGAGCAATAACCCCATACAAAGGAATAGAAACACGACCGGCCAACCGATTAGACTGGCGATGATCACGGACCAACTTCCCCGGCCGGGTGTTTTGCACGTCAACATTCGCTGAGTCAGATCCTGGTCCGTGCCGAAGGCCGCAGCGCTAAAGAGCGAAACGCCCAGGAGGATCGCCCAGATCGTGTAGGGTCGGGAAAGGTCCGCGGAGGTCACAAGGCGTGTGTCGAAGAGGACAAGCTTGTGTTCATCTCCACCTTCCTTGAGAGCGGTGACAAGATCACCAACGCCAAGCGGGATTTTGTCCCACACCAGTGCCAGAGCCAGCACGATGGTCGTGATATACACGACAGCCTGAAGCACGTCGGTCCAAATGACGGCACGGATCCCGCCGGCCACCGTGTACGCCGTCGCGCCGATGGCGATGAGCGCAATCGCCGTAATCATCGAGGCCGGGGAGATGTCGCCGAAGGCAATCAGGGCAAATGGAATCGCAACAATGTACAGCCGTGCACCGCTGGCGAAGATGCGTCCGAGCATGAACATCCCGCTGGCGAGCCGCTGCGAACGCGCGCCGTAGTGATGACCGATCAATTGGTAGACACTGGTGACGTTGTGGCGGTAGTACGCTGGGATGAAGAACACCGCCACAGCGACAACGCCGATCATCACGCCGATGTTGGCCGAGAGATACGTGAGGTTGCCGGTGTAGGCCTGCTGGGGCCCGCCGACGAATGTTGCGGCCGATTGACTCGTCGCCAGCACTGAGATCGCCACCGCCCACATGGGCATACTCCGACGGGCGAGGAAGAATTCATCGCCTCGGGGCTGCTTGCGGACGAACGCCAGCCCCAAGGCCAGGACGATCACCAGATACGTGCCCAGTACCACCCAATCCAAAGCGTGGAATGTTGTGGCAAGCATTGATGAACTCAAGAGCTGCTGTGCCTCTGCCGGTCGCACGTGGCTGGAGGAGTTGTATCGTGGGTCGTCACCTTCTGTCGATCCTCAAAGCGGTATCCCGGGCCGAAGCCGTGCAAGCCCAAATCGGTATCGAGCCTGCCCCAGGCGGCAGGGCGTGGGTCGCGGTGGGTGTCTGATCCATGAGGAATCGCCGCTGTGCGGATCATTCGGCTCCCGTACTTGGCAAGGCGCGTTTTGGCGGTAGAATCAGCGACTTGCAATCCCAGGAGCCCACACGGTGTACGCGATCATCGAAGACAGCGGAACGCAGATCAAGGTCGCATCCGGCGACGTCGTTGATGTCGATCTGCGCGATCTCGGCAAGCGAACCAAGACGGTTCGCTTCGATCGTGTTCTGCTTCTGGGCGATCCGGAGGGTGATGGTGAGGTCGTGATCGGCACGCCCTATGTAGCCGGTGCGGCGGTGACGGCCGAGATCCTGGGGGAGGTCACGGGCGAGAAGATCGACGTGATCAAGTACAAGCGGCGCAAGGGCTATCGGCGCAAACAGGGACATCGACAACGCTATCTGCGGGTCAAAATCGCGGCGATCAAAGGTCCTTCCGCCCCCAAGCCAAAGTCTCGCATCACAGAGGCGAAGGCTGCCCGGTAGGATCGCCCGACCCGCGATGTTGCCGTGAGCGGACCAATCGGCTGCGGCCGAGCGCATCGGTGACAAGTTGGCTGACGGCATAGTGGATCTGACGAGCCCGCCGCGAGTCGAGGACAGCGGTAAAGTCTCCCGTCAGTCGAGCCGGGCTCAGTAGATCGACAAAGCCATCGGTCGATTCCAAGAGCGTCAACGAGGCGTCGCGCAACGAAACACTCAGCGTGCTCTTCCCGGGCTCGCCATGAGGCACGGCGAAACCCGCGCCACCGTAGATGCCGACTTCCCCGGGGGCGATCACGATATACCGGATCGTGGCGTTGGTAGCCGAGCTGTCCATGGGAGTCGCGCCGGCTTCGGGAATCCACAGCAAGTCGAGATGCACCACAAGCCCCTGGTCTACCCGGCCGCTCAGAAGCTGCTCCAGCGGCACATCGGAAAGGAAAAACGAGGTCTCCGCGGACTTGTTCTGGGCATAGAACGCAGTCACGAACCGCCCAATGAGCACCACGGACTCCCTGCCCAACGACTCGGCTCGCAGCACTCCGGAAGGTCGCTCGGCCGTGCAGCCGGCAGTTGCCCAAAAGTGCAGCAGGATCAGGGCGATCAACAGTCGTTTCATGGTGGAAGGTGGTGCGCGGCCGGCGTTATGAGGGGCCGGCGGCTGGGTCACATCTCATTGGCGGAGTCGGGCCCGCCAACCGTTGAGTGCTGCGACTGACTGACGACTTCAACAGTCGGCGATTCGGTGTGTTCACCGTCCGGCTCCAGGGGGGGCGACGCAATCTCAGCGTCGATCCCCAGACAGGTCAGACTATCCTGCTCGATGATCGCTCGAATCGAAGCCCGGGGAATGGACGGCAACTGCGTTCCGTGGCTGTAGGCGTTGAGCATGTATAGCGCCTCGATCGTCCTGGCGGGAGTGTTGTACGGGAAGCCGGAGCCGAACAGCAGCTTGCTCATAACGCCGTAGCTCGAAGCGCTCAGCAGCATGTTGTACAGTTGCCAGGGGCGCGAAGCAATACCGGAGATGTCCGCATAGACATGCTCATGCTTGCCCACGAGCAGCAGTGTCTCGTCGATCCAGGGATGTCCGACCTCGCTAATGACGATGGGAAGCATCGGGAACGCGCGGGCGATCTCATCCCATGGCCCCGGTCTGGCAAACTCCAACACCGCGTCGGCTGTGAGCGCCTCCTGACGCGTTACGAACAACGGAAGACCAAGATCAGCACACCGTTCGTAGATTGGCATTGCGGCCGAGTGCGCGGGGTGGAAGCCCTGAGAAACAGGCGAGACTGCCACCCCGACCAGTCCGAGGCTGACCGCGACTTCGATCTGATCCAGGCAGTCGGCGCTCATCGGATCAATCCCGGCGACCCCGACTCGCCTAAACGGGTTCTTCGCCACGAATTCGGCAATGAACTCATTGGGTATTCGAGCACCGAGACGATCGGCCCGAAATCCCAGGACCACCGTGCCAGCGACGCAGGCCGCAGCCCGCTCGTGTGCCGCCGGGCTGCCGTCAATTTGTGTGTGGCCTTGGGCGTTCTGTTTCCGGACTCGCTTGGCCGCCTCGTTACCAAGCTGGTCGAGACTCGCCCAGACGTGGGTATGCAGGTCAATAATCATGGTTGGAAGCCCGGCCGCCCCAGATCAAGGCTGCATCTTACCTCTTTACTCGGTCAGGGCACAACCAAGCCGACAGAATCCGCCGGGCCCGGGCTTTTGGTGACGGCCATGGCCGGGCTTCGGATTCCAACCCCGTCGTCTCCAATGTCAACGGCCGGGTTTCTGCCTCCACAGGGCCCCGGAGGCCACACCTATGGTGAGGATGGCAGATATGGGGCCGCCTCCTGCTGGAACCGGCTGCTGTACTTGCGGAACTCGGGGTTGTCTTGGGTGGAGCGGTAGCGGCCCTCCAGCAGGCGTGCAACGTTCTGCATCCGCGATTCCGGGTGCGGATGCGTGGAGAGGAACTCCGGCTGGCGCGGCCCTCGGCCCGCCTCCGCCAGAATCTCCAGCACCTCGAGCATTGCGTGTGGGTCGTACCCGGACCGAGCCAGGTATTTGAGGCCTTGCTCATCTGCCTCGCCCTCCTGGTCGCGATTGAACTTCAACAACGTTCCGGCGCTGACCAAGCGTGCGGCGAGAATCGCGAGGTCCGAGTCCGTACTCTGAACCGCGACGCCGAGCCCCAAATTCGCCACGATGACCTGACTGAGGCGCTCGTCCACATGCCGGCCGGTCACATGACCGATCTCATGCCCCAGCACGCCCGCGACCTGAGCTTCGTTGCTGAACTGTTGCAGCAGACCCCGGCTGATGAATACCCGGCCACCCGGCAGCGCGAACGCGTTGATGACATCCGAATCAAGAACCGTGAACCTCCACTGGATGTTCGCGTAGGCCGGCTCAATGTGCCTGGCGAGCCGTTGACCAACCCGATCGATGTAGCCTCTCAACTGTAACGAATCCACCTCACCGCCGTACTGTTGGGTCATTTCAGGTTCGGCTGCCTCGCCCATCGCTGCGATCTGTGCCGAGGACACGAGGATCAACTGGTTGCGCCCGGTAGCCGGGTTCGTGCTGCAACCGCTCAGACCGCAAAGGACGAGTACCACAGTTAGGAAATTCGCGCGACGCATGACATCCTCCATCTTCGTATATTGGGCGGTCGGTTATGATCTCGCGCTCGATGGCCCGCGAATACCCATCATCCTCCGATGTCGGGTGGTCCGCAAGCGACCTGGCGGGTGATCCCCATCAGGCGGCGGACAAGGCGATACGGGTTCAGCGGATGTTCGGGGCGATCGCCCATCGCTACGATTTGAACAATCGCATCCACTCCTTGGGGCGCGATCAATCCTGGCGGCGAAGGGCAGTGTGGTTGTGTGGGGTGCGCCCCACTGATCACGTGCTGGATGCCGCCTGCGGGACAGGCGACCTGGCCGAGGCGTTCGCGGCGGCCGGGGCGGCCTCGGTGGTCGGCGTGGATTTTACCGTCGAGATGCTGAAGATCGCCCGGCGCAAAGCCGCTCGAACGCGCCGCCCGCCGGGGACCACCAACCCGAGATATACCCTCGCTGACGTTACGAGACTGCCGTTTGCCGATGCAAGCTTCGACATCGTGTCGATCGCGTTCGGCATCCGCAACGTCGCGGAGCCGGACCGCGTACTCGGAGAGTTCCATCGGATGCTTCGCCCGGCGGGTCGCCTGATCATCCTCGAGTTCAGTCAGCCGACCAATCGCCTGCTGCGCGCCGTCAACGGCGTGTACTGCGAGCACATCATGCCCCTGACTGCGGCGCTGATTGCCGGAGACCGCTGCGGCGCCTACCGCTATCTTCCGAAGTCGATCGCCGCGTTTGCGGACCGCGAGCAGCTCCTGGCCATGATGCTCGACGCCGGCTTCGTCTCTATCACGCAGCATCCGATGACTTTCGGAGTGTGTGTGGGGTACCTGGGGCATGTCGCAACGTAGGCTCGCAGGCGACTTCGTCTTGGGCAGGTCGGATTATCGGTCTGCCGGCTCCCGATCGGCAGGAGATCGCCAGGGTCACGTCCGATAGGGATCGCTCGGCCGGCACGCCACCAAATGTCCAGCGACCGGGGGAGACCACTCGATGACTCTCTTCACAGCCGCCAAGCTGCGCGCCGGTCGAACACCTTAGCGAACGGCCCGACAGACCCAAACCACATCGCAACGACCATGTACGGATGGAGGCTACCTAGTGAATAACGAGATCATCGTCGAACGACTGTTTGAGAAGCTGATCACAGGCGATCGCACCGCGACCCGAGCCATCGTGCAGGAAACCATCGATGATGGGGTTTCGCCTGAAGAGCTTTCGCAGGCGGTGTATTGGCCGGCCCTGGAGATGATCAACTCGCTATACCGGGCCGATCAGCTCAGCACTCTGGCCCACCACTATGGGACGCGGCTGCTACGCAGCCTGGTGGACCAGGCGCAAGCGAGGTACACCCAGAAGCCCAGCCGCGATCGGACGATTCTGATGTTCTCCGGGCCCGGTGAAGCCGACGAGCTGGCCGGCCAACTCGTGGCCGATCTGGCCGAGGCCAATGGTTACGAGGTCTTTTTCGGGGGTGGGGGGGTGGCAAACGATGAGATTCTCGCTGAGGTTGGCGCGCGAAGCCCCGATATCCTGCTCTTGTTCGCCTCCGCTCCCAGCGATGCCCCGAATGTTCGGAGGCTTATCGACACCATCCAAGAAATCGGTGCAAGTCCCTCATTGCAGATCGTCGTGGGTGGCGGCGTTTTCAACCGCGCCGAAGGCCTCGCCGAGGAGATCGGAGCCGATCTGTGGTCCAACGACCCTGCGGATCTGCTTGAGAAGCTGGCCGCTGAGCCCCATCGACGGGCGACGCCGGATCAGCGGACCGTCGGACGCCATCGCCGCAACAAGTCGGCCGCCGCATAGCGTCTGGCGACGCAACCGGCCCGCTCTTGAGGCGTCAAGCCCATACTGCGTCTTGTGGCCGGTTTCGCTGCCGGTGACCACAGTCAGGCCGTTTGAGATGCAATCTGGTCGGCTGAGCGACCCCAGGCGGCTTGCGGAGGCCGGTAGTCGCAACCTGTGCTGTTCATTGATCGTGTGGCGGCAACCTCATTCGGTGCGGCCGGTATGTACAATGCCCGGCCGTGCGATGAACAGATCCGATGAATACGCACTGGTCCGCAAGGCGAAGGCGGGCGACGAGCAGGCGATCGAGGCGCTCATCGGCGCCCATCAGGATGCGTTGTATGCGTTCATCCTTCGTTTGTCCGGGCACCGTGAAGCCGCTCAGGACATTGTTCAGGACGCGTTTGTTCGGGTCTTGAAAAACCTTCATCGCTTTGACCACCGGTTTCGATTCAGCACATGGCTGTTTACGATCGCGAAGCGACTCTATATGAATTCGGTGCAGAAGCTCGGTCCAAGCTACGACTCGCAGGTAGCGGACATTCGGCCGGCGCGCAACCCCAGCCCACCGCGACAAACGGAACGAATAGAGACATTGCGCAACCTTCGCCGCCACATCGACACCGCTCTGGCGGGTCTCGCGCCACAGCAGCGCGAAATCATCTTGCTCTTCCATCAGCAGAACTGGGCGATCGCCGAAATCGCCCAGCATCTGCGGATGCCGCAGGGAACGGTCAAGAGTCACCTTCACCGGGGGCGCAAGCGCATGAAGCGATTGATTCTTGCAAGCCGCACAATGCAACGGCAGGTTGCGGAGGTATGGTCATGAGGCCGCACACGCAGCCGCCCGGCCGCCGCCGGCGCAGCCCAGGTGGTGATCCGCTCGAGTCAATCTTTCTCGCTGAGCTTGCTCGGCCGATCGCCGCGCCGGACCTGACCAGGCCCATTCTGCGCCGGCTTGGGTTGACCGGCAGCTCGTCGAAGGATTCACGGCGGCGAATCCTTGGCGGTGTTGGTCGTGCGGTGATGACTGGGGCGATGCTGCTTGGGGTGGTTGTCGGCCTGCGTTTGTACAACTACACCGTGGCTGCCCGAGTTCCACTCGGCCCGACGGTCCCCTCGGCGATTCAACATGACTACACTCGTCATGAACACACCATACGTCGCGCGATCCGCATGATCCGGGACCTCTCACCGCGCCGCCCGGCGGAGCCCGCCCTCGAACAACCTCCGATTACGCCCAGCACAGGTCGGTCGCACGGCAGCGGGGGTGCCGGCCGGTCAATGCGGCGGCCGTTGCGTTTGATGTAGGGCACGAGGATGCACGCCCTCGCAGCTATCGTCCTTGCCGTGACGGCATTGGCGGCGCCCGCCAACGCGAACGATCCGTTCCAAGCCGCCGCACTTGCCCCGCCGAATGTCCGAATGTACGTGCACGTGGCCGGGGCGGCCGAGATCCGGGCAGCAGTTGCCGATCGCCCGCTCGCGCGGTGGGTGAAATCCTTGTTGGGCGCCGGACAGTTGCGTGACGCCTGGCCCCGGCTGGCCGCCGCCGCCGGCATTGACGGGGGGCAGTTGTTCGACATGTGCCTCGGCCGGCAGTTCACACTTCTTCTGCGCGGCCGGGATCAGCCTCCCCAATGGGCAGTGTTGACCGAGGTCAATCCCCAACAGATCGCGAAGCTGCTGGCTGCGCTGACGCCGCGCGTGCTCGGGCCGAAACATAAGCTGGCGATCCTTCATCTGCCCGAGCATGAGCTGCTGCTGGCGCAGAGTGGCGCGATGTTGCTGATCGGTCCGCGCCCACGATCAGAACTTTTCTATGAAATGGTGTCGAACCTGACACAGCCGCCCGAGGAGTCGCTTGCGGCCAGTGAGGCGATGGCTGAAGCCGGACGATTGGGGCCCGGGTCCGTGGGCGTGTTCATTCGTCACGAACCGCCGATGGGGGGGTGGTCCGTCGCCGTCGCTGATCTCAAGGGCCCTCACATCAGCATCCAGCATTCGGCCCGTTTCGACCATCCGCCGTTCACGAGCGATGTGACCGGGTTCGCGTGGGACCTGGCCCCGATACACCGTCTGCAAGACTCGACGATCCTCAGCTACATCGAGCCGATTGACAAGAGCGGCGGCCCGCTGGAGGCGTTCGTTACCGCGGCGATGGGCCAGGCGCCCATGACCGCCCAGATGCGATCTAACCTTGGCTCTCGGCAGATCACCACGATCGGCGACTTCAGTGGGCAACTCGAACAGCCCCCGGGCGATCTGCGACTTCCAACGGTGGCCCGCGTGTACGAGGTCAAGAATGCGGACCAAGCCTGGGACCAACTGGATCGACAAATGATCTGGCTGGTCCGCGAGCTGGTTCGCTTCGGAGGTGACAACTTTCGCCTGGCCGTGCCTGACCCGGCCGGCTTCGAGCCGGGTAAGCCTCGGCGGGTGGAAGTCGGACCGCTGGCGAAATGGCTCTTCGGCGAGGTGCCGGGTGTGGAAAGGGTGTCGCTGAACTGGACTGTGGTGTGCGGCCCGCAGGGCGCGTGGTGCATTATCGCCAGCGATCCCGATCATCTGGGGGATGTGGCGACCGCGATTGGCGCCGAGCCCAACGGCGAGTCGAACATCGCACGGTGGGCGAACTGCGGCACCGCTGACGGCCGGCGGCTCGCGGCACATCTGGGCGGTTGGCGCGACCAAGCCGAGTTGCTGGTGTCCCCCGAGGATGGCGAGACCTTTCGAGGTGCCTTGAGGCTCTTCTTCGAGTTGGCGGACGCCATCGAACGGTGTACGTGGCAGCTTGCCCGTCCTTCAACGGACCGCCTCCGGCTTGATGCTCAGTTGACGCTTAGCCCGCCGGATTCAGCGCACTCGAGGCATTCCATTGGCAGATAGATCCGACAATGACGTGGCACGAACACCGGGAGGCGCCGCTGCGACGGGGTCAGACTGCCCGCTGAGTTTGGCCGCCGCTCAGAACGCTGCGTGAGCCACGGCCATGCTCCTTGTTTCGACTGCCGCGCTGGAGCCGAACCAGTCGCTAGAATCCGCGGCTCATGGCCATCGTCGTGCAAAAGTTCGGCGGCAGCTCTCTGGCTGATCCGCCGCTGATCCGGTGCTGCGCCCGCCGGGCCGTCGCCGCGCGTGATCGTGGGCACGAGGTGGTGGTGGTCGTCTCCGCGATGGGTGACACCACAGACTCGTTGGTCCGGCTCGCCTCGCAGGTGATCGAGAAGCCCTCACAGCGCGAGATGGACATGCTCCTGGCCACCGGTGAGCAGGTGAGTATCGCCCTGATGACCATGGCTCTTCACCGCCTCGGTGCTGACGCGGTGAGCATGATCGCGGCTCAGATCGGCATCATCACAGACGAGATTCACACCCAGGCCAGGATCCGCTCGATCGATGCCCGGTGCCTGCGCGAGGAACTGGACGGCGGGCGGATCGTCGTCGTGGCCGGGTTCCAGGGCATGTCCAGCGACGGCCAGGTCACCACGCTTGGCCGCGGTGGCTCCGACACCACGGCGGTGGCCATCGCCGCAGCGCTCAGTGTGGGCGCCGATGGAGGCGCTTGTGAGATCTACACGGATGTCGCTGGCGTCCACACCGCCGATCCGAAGTATGTCCCCAATGCGCGCAAGCTAGCCCGGATCAGCTATGCTGAAATGCTCGAATTGGCGTCGCTCGGGGCCGGCGTGTTGCACCCTCGAGCGGTGATGTTCGGACAGAAATACAGCGTGCCTATCCACATCCGTTGTAGCACGACAGCTGACCAGGGCACATTGATCGTCAAGGAGAACGCCGCCATGGAGAAAGTGACCGTCGTGGGCTGCGCGCTGAAGGCCGATCTGGATCGGATCAGCATCCGGGGCGTGCCCAACTCGCCGGGCACTCAAGCGATCGTCTTCGGGGCCATCGCCGACGCCAACGTGCTCGTGGACGACATCATGCAGACGCAGACCACCAATGGCTCGGCCAACATCTCCTTCACCGTCGAGCATCAGGACCTGGCCGAGGTCAAACCCGCGGTGCAGCGGGCGCTGGATCAGCTCGGCCGTGGTGAGATCGCCGTCGAAGTCGGCGTGGCGAAGGTCTCGGCGGTGGGTCTGGGGATGCGCACACACAGCGGGGTCGCGGCGGCAATGTTCAAGGCCCTCGGCGACGCCGGCATCGACATCAAGAACATCACCACTTCGGAGATCAAGGTCTCCTGCATCGTGCCCAAGGAGGACGGACGACGCGCGTTGCAGGCCGTCCATGACGCATTCGGGTTGCAGAATCCGACGATCGTTCCCCAGTAGAACCCCACACGTTTAGCCGCCGCTCGAAGAGCGGCGCGCGGGCCTGCGACCCGCGGCTAAACGCGCTCCCCCGAGATGATGTCCGCGCAACGGGCAACGATCTCGTCGCGCCTGACCAGCTCACCTTTCGATTCACGCTGGCGCCGCAGCTTGAGCTCGACCGAATCCTTCGCCAGGGTCTTGTCGCTGACGGTCAGGCGGATGGGGCAGCCGATGAGGTCGGCGTCCTTGAACTTGACCCCCGGCCGCTCGGGGCGATCGTCGATCAACACGTCGAGACCCGCCGCTTCGAGCTCCCCGGCCAGATCGCTGCAAGTTTTACATAACTCGCCATCGAACTTGATCGGGACGATGTGGACGCAGTAGGGGGCGATTGCCCCCGGCCAGATGATCCCGTCTGCGTCGTGGCTGGTCTCGATCGCTGCCGCGAGGATCCGTCCCAGCCCGATCCCGTAGCAGCCCATGATGACCGGCCGCTGCTTCTGGTTCTCATCCAGCACCGTAAAGCCCATCGCGTCGGAGTATTTCGTCCCGAGCTTGAACACGTGGCCGACCTCGATGCCTTTGTGCACCCGCAGCACGCCGCCGTCGTTCTTCGACGA
>JAPUKX010000325.1 GCA_027295435.1 Planctomycetota bacterium
CGCCATCCAAGTCGGCGGTGCGCATGCCGATCCACGGGAAATGGGCGGCGAGGTTGTACCAGCCCGCCCGGCGAGGGACCTGCCGCGTCTGGGCCTGCTCATAAGGCAGGTGCAGCGCATCGTGGCTGGTATAGAAGTCCACGCGATTAATCTCGCCGACGTGCGTGCCGGCCAGGGTCTCCATGAACCGAAGCGACTCGCCGATCGATTCCACGACCCGCTGATACTCCGCTGCCCGGGGCGAATGCTTGACAAAGCCCAGGTCCCAATACTCGGGATGGTGCAGATCGGCGAAGCCGCCGTCGATCAGCCCGCGAATGAAGTTCAGCGTCAGTGCCGCCCGTTCATAGCCACGAAGCATGAGCTGGGGGTCGGGCGTACGATCGGCCTCGGTGAAGCTGATACTGTTGATGAGATCCCCGCGATAGCTGGGCAGGGTCTGGCCGTCTCGGGTCTCAGTGTCGGCGGAGCGGGGTTTGGCGTATTGGCCGGCGAATCGCCCCACGCGAATAACGCGCTTATGCGTCCCATGCACCAGCACGAGGCTCATCTGCAACAGGATTTTGAGCTTATCGGCGATGACGCTCGATTCACATTCTTCGAAGCGCTCGGCGCAGTCCCCGCCTTGCAAGAGGAACCGCCGGCCGGCCGCTGCCTCGGCCAACTGTGATTTGAGCGACTCAATCTCCCATGAGGTCACCAGCGGCGGCAGCGTCGAGAGCTGCCCGACGACCCGCTGCACCTCAGCCTGGCAGGGATAGCTGGGCTGCTGTGTAGCCGGCTTGCACTGCCAGGATGTCGGAGACCAGGGCATGAGAGGTCAGGCTTGAAAGCACGAAGGCTTGAGGCGTGGCATGGGCGGTGCCTATGGGCAGATTCATCGGCATGCTATCCGCCGAACTTGGGGGGTGGCTTGGCGATGTGGGGGTCGGGCGACTGCCGACGAGCCGGCGGCGAGCTGCAGCTCGTGATGCCACGATGCCACCCGTGCAAAAAACCCCGCCGCCAGAGTCTGGCACGCCCAGCCAACCCTGCCCGTGCGACGGGGACGTTTCCCAGCACAGTCCGCACATGCTGCGGTTTGGGATGCTGTTCGCAGATGTTGGACAGATGGTTCCGCCCGGCGGTAGGCGAGCCGACGGAAGCGCTGCCAGCGGCCTCGGAGTGTCGTGTGGCCATGCGGGCGACAGGATTCGAACCTGCACGGGTTGCCCCACGGGAACCTAAATCCCGCGCGTCTGCCAGTTCCGCCACGCCCGCGGCGAAAACCAGTAAGATTATCCCCGAGCCGAGGCCTGCGGACAACTGACTTGCCGTGGGCTTGCCGATAGGAGCAATATCGATGAGTTTCAGTCAAAACGCAGCCACCAACATCGTTCCATTGCTGGGCCGCTTGGTTCTGGCCGCAGCGTTCATCCCCGCCGGGTTCCACAAGGTTTGGGAAGATGATACGTTCACCGGCGAGGCGGCGCAAACACTCCTCGACCTTGGAATCGGTGAGCTCGTTGCAGCCGACGAGCAGGTGAGCTCCGCCGGCCGAATCGTCCTTGCCTCCTATCAAGACGCGGAGACCGGACGCCTTCGTAGCCAAACCCAGCCGGCCACCACGCAAGATGAGGAAGCGAAAGAAGACGAGCCGGCCCAGCCGGAGGAGGATGCGACCGGCGAACCAGCGCTCGAAGAGGAGGTCCCCGTCGAAGACCTGCAACCGGTTGAAGAGCTGGACGTCCAGCCGCAACCGCCCAGCCCCCCGGAGATTGAACCTGAGGTCGAACAGGCTCCCGGCCCAGAAGTCACAGCCAAGAGCCTCCACCATATCACGGTGATGCTCGTGGACAGTGGCTTGGACTGGAAGCCTGGGCTGATGGCCTGGGCGGGCGTCCTGACTGAGCTGTTCGGCGGTGCGTTGATCTTGATCGGTCTGCTCAGCCGGCTGTGGGGTCTCGGCCTGGCCGTCGTGATGGGATGCGCGTTCTATCTCACGACGTGGGTCGCGATCGGCGAGCACGGCTGGTTCTCGCTGCCGGTTTCAGATTTCAACGCCATGTTTACCCAACTGGGCCTGTTCGTGCTGGCCTTTGGCGTGCTCCTGACCGGGCCCGGAGCAGTGAGCTTCGATCGGGCGCTCTTCCGCCGGGCCAAACCCGAAACCGAAGACGAACATCATTTCGTCGATCTGACCTGACACGCTGCCTCCATGCGGCAACCCGTGCACGCGCATACGCTAAGACAAAGGCCGCGCCGCCCGTCACCCCTGGCTGGCCGCGATCCTGGGAAGCTTCGACGTGACGCAGCAGCCTATCTCAGGCCCCAATCCGCCGCGCCAACATCCCGGCGAGATTTCGGCGGGAATGCCCGCTAAGAGTGACACCCAGCGAGCCGTCAGGCGGATCGTGCCGTGGGTGGTATCCGTGGGGCTCCACGCGGGCATCATTGTGCTCGGCTTCCTCCTCACCTGGACGGTCATGAGCGGCAACGACGAGCAAGCCCCCACACGGGTCACGGCCGAGTTCTACGCCTTGAACTACGACCCCCTGGTGACGCTGGCCAGCGATCCGACAACAATCGACGAACCATTCGCACCGCAAAGCGTCACGATCGAATCGTTGGAGCAGGCGATCGCGGACCAACTGGCTGATCTCGAACCGGCGCCGCTGAGCCTGATCGCCGAAACGGTCAGCGCGGCGCATTCGGTCCAGTTTGCCCCGCCGCCGACCCATAACTCGGCCACCTTCGTCGGGCTCACCAGCACGAACGCCCGACGGATCGTCTACGTCATCGACGCCTCCGGATCAATGATCCGCTCGCTTCAGATCGTGCTGGAAGAACTCGCCCGGTCGCTGGATCCCCTGACACCGCCCCAAGAGATGGGGATCATCTTTTTTCAGCGCAACCAGGCAGTCATGGTTCCGCCACGCGACCACCTGGTGGCGGCGACGCCGCAAGCGAAAGTCCAAGCGCTACGGTGGATTGACGAGCAAATCATTCCGGCCGGTCGATCAAACCCCCTGGCGGCCATCGAGAAAGCTCTGCGCTTCAAGCCGGACGTGATCTTCCTGCTCAGCGACAACATCACCGGCTCGGGCCAGTTCGGAATCGATCAAAAAGAGTTGCTCGATCTGCTGGAACAGCTCAACCCCATCGACGCTCAGACCGGACGGCGAGCGACGCGGATCAACTGTGCGCAATTCCTCTACCCCGATCCGCTGGACACTCTGCGCAAGATCGCCGAGCGTCATGGCGGCCCCCAGGGGTATACGTTCCTCGATGCGGCGGCGCTGGGAATCGCGGCGCCATGAAGGCAACCGCCGTCATCGTCCGCCGCCGCTGGCAGGGGCGACTGGTGGTACCCTGAATCGCCCCGCGGCAAATTGACACACACCGGCTCGAAGTGAGATAGTTCCCGTTGCTTGCACGAGACAGCCAGATGCGAAACGTCGTCCGTCAGATTGTTGTCTTCTGCCTGCTGCTGTCAGCGATCGGCTTTGGGGCTGCCGCGGCCGGACAGAGCGACGAGCCCGGCTTCGAACCGCGGTCAGCACGAACGCCGGCCACCGGCAGCTTCGCCGATCATTTCTTCATCGCACGCAAGACCGACCCGAACGGTGAGCAGTCCGTCGAGATGATCGGCAGCCTCATCATTTGGTTCCTGCTGGGGCTGTCCGTCGTGAGCATCGGCCTGATCGGACACATGGCGCTGGCCAATCAGCGAAAATCGATCGTGCCCCCAGAAGTGGTCGAACAGGCGCGGAGGCTGATGGCGGGGGGCAGCTATCGAGGCGTGCTCGACTTCACCGCCAAGGATCACAGCTTCTTCAGCCAGGTGCTGCTTGCGGGGCTGCGTGAGGCCAACCACGGATTCGGCGCGGTCATTCGCAGCCTGCAGCAGACATCGGATGAGCTGACCTCCATGCGGCTTCGACAGATCGAGTACCTCAACGTGCTAGGCCAAGTCAGCCCGATGATCGGCCTGTTCGGAACGGTCTATGGAATGATTCTTGCGTTCCAGGCGATCGTGACGGCGGGCGGCAACGCGGACCCGGTCCTGTTGGCCGGCGGCATAGGCACCGCCTTGACCACGACGTTCTGGGGGCTGGTCGTGGCCATCCCCGCCTTGGCCGGATACGCCATCATCCGCAACAAGATCGACGAACTCACTACCGAAGCGACCCTCGCTGCCGAGGGGTTGCTCAACCAGTTCCGGCCGAAACCAGCGGCGAAGCCCGGCCCCCCCGGAGCCAAGTCGGAGGCACGGCGATGAGCGTTCGGTCCATTCATCCCTGGCTCCGCCGGTGGATTCATCCAACGGCCGTCAACCATCGAGCGGAAACTCCCAATTCTCCATGAGCGCCGTGTTTCGACGAGGCCGCGCCGAGGTTGAGGCGAATCTCACGCCGATGATCGACGTTGCGTTTCTGCTGATCGTGTTCTTCGTGGTCGTGTCGCAGATCGTCGAGGTCCAGAGTGTGCAGTTAGACCTGCCGACGCCCCAAGACCCGGCGAGCGAGCGTCCAGGCGAGGAGCAACGAGCGGTGATCAACGTCATTCCGGCGGCCGGCGGAAAGACGTCGGGCTATCGCCTGGGCAGCCGAGTCTTCACCGCTGACACACAGGGCATCGAGGCAATGACCGCCGAGCTGGCGGCCCTGTACCAACGCAATCCGACGCTGGGCATCAACCTGCGGGCGGATCGATCCACGCATTACGAATGGGTGGAACCTGCGTTGCAGGCCGTCTCCAATGCCGCCCGGCTCTCGGGGCGCCCGGACGTCAGAGCGCGCATCAACCTCATCGTGGTGAGGGAGGATTGAAAGGTGACGAGTCCCATGAGCGATCACCAGCGCCGCCGGGAAAGCTCAACTCCGCCAATTGAGGTCATTGAGCCAACCCGCGTTCGGCGTCGGCACAGGCGGTCTCGCGCCCGGATCGGGCTGAACGTCACCGCCATGATCGATATCGTGTTCCTGCTGCTGATCTACTTCCTGGCGGCCACGGAGTTCAAGCTCGGCGAAGAGGTCTACCGGCTCGACCTGCCGCAGCGCGGTTTAGCGGCGGATCCGTTTGAACTGCCGCGCGACCCGCTACGGGTCGTCATCGCCACCACCGGACCAGGCGAAGGAGGATACACGATCCGGATTCGGGGCCCATACACACAGCCCGGGAGCTTCCAGGAACTCTACGAGTTTCTGCACCACAACCGGGGTGCGGAGACGGCCGTCGGCGGGCTGTTCGAGCAGGACCATCCCATCATCATCGAGCCAGCCATCGCCACCCGATGGGAACACGCGATCGACGCCTACAACGCCGCCGCCCGAGCCCGCTACACCAACATCACCTTCGCCCCACCGAGATGAACGTGATGTTCAATCGCTGCATTCTTCTCTGCGCGGTCGCGCTCGCGTCGCCAACACTTGCCCAATCACTCCAGGATCGCCATGACGGGCCCCAACAGCCGTGGCTCCTCAACGACCGGCGACTGCCTGAGGCGCACGGCCACTCCATGGTCTCACACTCGCAGACCGATCCGATCGACGCGGCGCAGAATCAAATCGCGGCCCAGAGGACTCTCCTGAGTGATCCCGCCATTGGGCCGGACCAACGCCTGGCCAGCGTGCAGCGCTTGCTGAAGGTCCGTGCCCAGCTCATCGGCGCGCAGGCCGACGATCCTCGCCGGGGAGTATGGCTGGCCGACCAGGCGGAGGATCTGTTCTTTGTGCTGCTGCCGATCGAAGGTTCAGGGCTGACCAGTCTGTTCGGCCTGCCGTCGCCGGCGCAGCGAGCCCGAGCCCAACGCGTGGCCGGCCAAATCAACGACCTCACCGCCGAGGCTGAGATCGAAATCGAACGGGCGATTCTTGAAATCGAGTCGACCCCCGGCTATGTCGATGACATCGCCTTGCAGATGAAGCGGCGAAGGCTCGCTGATACCCAGCGCCATCGGCGGATTCCGTTCCTTCGCGGCATCGGGGCATTCCTGCACGCCCAACTGAACGTGCAATCGTCAGCCGATCGCCGGAGGCTCTACGAGCTCGCGGCCCGGATGCTTGAGCCGCTTGGCGGCCAACTGCCGGGGACGCTCGCCGGCCGGGCCCGGGTGTACGCAGGGTTGGCTCTGGTCCGCCTGCGTGACTTCGAGGCGGCCGAGCGGTTGTTCGGGCTCGTGACCAGTGATCCTGCAAGCGATCCCGTTGATGTGTTCGCGGCTCTCATGGGGGCAGTGATGAGCCAGGCCGCCCAACATGGATCGCAGGCAGGACTGGAAGCGCTTGACTCGATCGAGCCACGCTACACCAACGCGGATGCTCTGTTCTTCCGCGTGCTCATCGCCGACCAGCGGTTCCTGCTACGCCGGCAGCTCGCCTCGCAGACGACCGGCCGGCAGCGCGAGGAGCTCTTGCGCCGTGCGTTCGACGCCTACCTTGATCTGCTTGACGCTGAGCTGGGGGTCCCGGCCGCCACCGTTCGCCAAATCGTCTTCGCCCGACTCATCACAGCCGCGGATGCGGATGCGCCGCTGGAGCAGCTTCCCGCCATTGTCGCGGTGGCGCAAGCCGAGAAGCTGGCCGGCGCGGATGATACCCGAGCCCAGGCCATCACCTTGTTCGGGCGACTCCTCTCGCGGCCCGATCTGGATCAACGAGCGCGTGCAGAAGCGCTGTTCGGCATGGCCAAGGCACTGCTTGCCAACGGCCAGCGGTTCGAGGCTGCACAGCGCTTCGCCCAGGTAGCTCGCGAGCATCCTGCCCAACGCGGCGCGGACCGCGCGATCGAGCTTGCCGCGACCATCGCCACCGAACTTTACCGCAAAACCCCACGCGACCCGACGGTCCGCAGTTTCCTGAGCAGGACGCTGGAGCTACTGCTCAACCGGTTCCCAGATCTGCCGACGATCGACCGCTGGCGATCCACGGCGGGCCGCCTGGCCCTCGCCGAGCAAGGGTACGCACAGGCATTGGCCATCTTTGAGCAGATTCCTCCCGATGCCAAGCAGTGGCTTGACGCACAGTTCATGCAAGCAGCCGTGCTACAAGCCTGGACTGAAACCCCCATCGACGCCGCCGAGCGCCGACGGTTGGCCACGCAACTGATCAATGCGGTGCAGCATGCCCGAGATGTGATCAACCGGGCGGTCGAGCGGGCGGAGACTGGCCAGCAATCAGACTCCCACTTGAAGTACCTTGCTTCCTTGAGGGTCTTTCAAGCAACAGCGCTCCTGGAGCTCGGCGAACCGCAGCAGGCGGTCGAGTCACTGCACGGCGCCGACACCGACCCGTCGTTCGAGAGCAAAATGATCGCCAAGGCGCTGCTGATCAGGATCGACGCGTACTACGCGCTGGGGCGTGGCAACGAGGTCGAGCACGAGATCGAGCGATTGCTCGAAGTTGCGCCGGACCGGGCGGGCGGCATTCTTGCCACGATGCTCAAATCGCGGCAGCACGGGGTGACAGCCCTCATCGAGATGAGCCGGGACGACGAAGCGACCCAGTTAGCCCGGCGCGAGCTGGCGCCGTTGGCCGAGGCCGTTGGTCGCTGGCTGGCGCTGGATCCGGCCGACGCACCAGATGCGGACGGATTGCGCTTGCGCGCCGCCGACGCATACCGATCGGCCGAGCGCTACAACGATGCGCTGCGCCTGTACGACACATTGCTGCTGAAGCATCCCAACGCCGTCGAGGCGCTGTTGGGGCGGGCCGAATGCCTGTTCGGCCTGGGCGGGGACCAGTATCCACAGGCAATGGCTATCTACAAGCGGATCAGCAGCGCTGCGGCCGAAGGCGGCGACTACTACTGGCAATCACAGCTTCGCATGCTGCAGATTCTTGACCGCACGAACCGCAATACACACCGAATCGCGCCGCATATCCGACGGTTGCGACAAAGGGATCCGCAGCTCGGCGGCCAGCGCTTCCGCCGGGGTTTGGAGATCCTAGAGAATAAACACTCGTGATTCCGCCGGACGGAGCCCCGGCATATTCATGCGGGGCTGTCACGACAAGACTGCGCCTGGCATAGACGCGGGCCGCTCATTCGCGCAGCACGCGTAACTCGTCGCGGAGAATGGCGGCGAGCTCGTAGTTCTCGGCGTCGATCGCGGCTCGCAACCGCTCATGAAGCTCCATTCGCTGACTGACCGGCAATTTCGGGACCAGCGCGTCGCGCATCCCACGCAACAACTGCACCTCGTTGGCCTGATCAAAGGCATCGGCGTGCCCCGTCTGCTCGAAGACGGACTTGATCTCATTCAGGCCGCGATCGATCACCGGCAGCGCCTGTTTGGGTTGGCCTTGGGCGATGACCTCCTCGGCTTCACCCCTCACTCGCATCATGATCACATAGGGGCGGAACTGTTCGAGCACGGTACGATCGTCTTGGGTCGCAGCGAAATCTCGACACAAGTCGAACAACTCAAGATTGCGTGAGGTGTCGCGGATCACTGCCGCGAAGTCGCCCAGGGCGAACATGCCCACGTAGCGGTGGTAATACTGCACAGCTTCCTCGCGAAGGGTCCGGCATTCCTCGGGGCTGAGGACGAAGCCCTCCCGTCCCCCGCTTTGCTGGATATATCGCTCAAGGCGGTCCTGCTGGTAGATCAGCAGCGACTCGAACCCTTCAGGGCGATGGGCGTCCGGCCGACCTTCCATCTCCATCTGCAACACGCCGAGGTCGATGCGGACCTGCAGCTTGGGCCGGCCATCGCGCCCGGTGATTCGTCGGGCATTGACTCGTCCTGGCTCATACGGCCACGATCGAAGCAGATCTGTCAGGTCAAACGCGTCCACGTGACGAACTTCACAAGTTGTATGAATTAGTCAAGATCATCCTATCGCGGGGGGATCAGCCCAGGCCAAGGCGTGGGGGCGGCTCAAGGGCTGCCCGAATCGAGCCGACGCTACCAAGCTATAGCGGATCCACTCGAACCGATCAGACCGTTGTTGCTTGGGGTGGTTGGGAGACGTAGCATCAAGTGTCTGTCCCTTCTACAAATAGCACAGCTACCGCAGTGCAGCTTGGGTGGGAAAGTACGGTGGATGGCGACACATCTGCCGGTGGATCCAATGATTCGCCACGTCGCGTAATCCGCCTTGGGAACTTCGGATAGGGAGGATGCATGGCTCGTACCGCCCTGCAAGGAGATCTGCAGCTTTATCTGAAGCAGATCAACGAGGTGGGTCTGCTTACCGCGCAAGAGGAGCGGGATCTTGGCTGGCGTGTCATCAACGACAACGACCACCTGGCCAAGGAAAAGATGATCAAGGCCAATCTGCGCTTGGTCGTTTCCATTAGTAAGAGCTACGCGCATCGGGGCCTGTCGCTGGCCGACTTGATCGAGGAGGGCAATATAGGCCTTATCCGCGCCGTAGAAGGCTTCGATCCGGCACAGGGGGCGCGGTTCTCCACCTATGCCTCCTGGTGGATCAAGCAGGCCATCAAACGAACGCTGATCAACGCCGTCCAGCCGATCCACATTCCGGCCTACATGGTGGAGCTCATCGCCAGGTGGAAGGAGACGACACGGAGGCTGCAAGAAGAGCTCGGCCGGCAGCCCACCTCGCAGGAACTCGCCCAGGGTATGGAGGTCCCGGACAAGAAACTCCAGATCATCCGCAGAGCGATCAAGGCGTTCCATAGCCCGCCGCAGGCGCCGGTCGGCGCGGACGGCGAGATCATTGACTTCGCGGATATGTTCGAGGATCTCCGCTGCGAGCAGCCCGATGAAATCATCGCTCAGTCGGAAGAGTTTCAGATGATCGTCAAGCTGCTCGATGCCATCGACGAGCGCGACGCCAGGGTGCTCAGGCTTCGGTTCGGGCTCGAAGGCCAGGAGCCCCTGACGCTGAAACAAATCGGCAGGGAAGTCGGGCTCACCCGAGAGCGCGTCCGCCAGATCGAAGTCGATGCGCTTCGGAAGCTCCAGGCTCGATTGGAGGATGAACATCCCAGCCGATTCTGCCGCGATGATCTTCATCCCAACAACGTGCCCGCCTCGGGCGCCCACCGCTCCAACCATCGGCCCGATCAGGCCGAGGCCGGCTGACGTCTCGCGCATTGCCTGCAGCGCCCGCGTAAACAATCGCAAATCAATCGCGATGCTCAGGTCTCATTGTACACCAGCGATTCAGCGAGCCTTGTAGAACGGCAGCTTGACCACTTCGGCGGCTTCGGTGGTCCGTGCGAGCTCGATCTGCACGCTGCCGCCGGGTTCGGCAAACTTTGCATTCAGATATGCCATGGCGATCGGCCGGCCAAGGGTGGGGCTCAGGCACGCGCTGGTAACCCGGCCGATCGGGATGTCGCCTCTGAGCACGGCCATCCCCTGCCGTGCAGTGCGCTTCCCGTTGAGAATCAGCCCGACCAACCTCTGCGGCGGCCCCTTGCCCGCAATCATGTTCAGCGCCTCCTGACCGATGAAGTGCCCGACCTCGCTACGGTCGTCGCCCTTCTCGAGGGTGACCGCAAAGTTGAGCCCGGCAGAAAGCGGGTCGATCTCCTCAGTGATCTCGTGGCCGTACAGCGGCATGGCGGATTCCGTGCGCAAGGTGTCGCGAGCCCCTAGCCCGGCCGGCTTGACCACGGCATCGTCGCTATCGACGTTACTCACGAGCAGGCTGATCGCCCCAGAAGCCAGCGGCGCCGGCAGGATCACCTCAACGCCGTCCTCACCCGAATAGCCGGTGCGCGAGATCGTGATCTGCACTCCAAGCACCGCCATACGTAGGAATCGATAACGCTTCAAACTACGCACCGCAGGCGCGAACGCCCCAATCAGCTCGATGACCTTCGGCCCCTGGATCGCAAGCATGGCCGTGTCCATTGTCTCGTCGCTCAGGTCAAAGCTGAGGTCACCGCGCGTCTGCTGGAAGTGGTCGAGCAGCTTGAGGCGGTTAGCCGCGTTGCAGACCATCAGGTACTCGTCTGCGCCGAGCCGATAGACGAGGGTATCGTCGCGGCATCCCCCTCGTTCGTTGCACAGAATCGAGTACCGGCACTGGCCGTCAGCCATCCCGTCGATCCGGCGGGTGCAGACGAGGTCGAGAAACCGCAGGGCATCGGGGCCGGTGAACCGCAGCCGCCCCATGTGGGAGACGTCAAATATCCCGCCGCTTCGGCGAACCTGACGATGTTCCTGGATGATCGAGCCGTACAGCATGGGCATTTCCCAGCCAGCGAACTCGACCATCTTGGCGCCGTGCTCGATGTGGAACTGGTGGAACGGGCTGCGGATGAGCGCGGACGGATTAGTGGTGCAAGACATCGCCTCAAGGTATCGCGATCGGACGCCTTTGGCCACGACCGGCCGGCCAAGCGCCGCGACATCGTTCCGTGAAACGCGTGGGGCCCTGAGCCGTCAGCTGTGGGTCTTGGCCGGGAACTGCACCACCGGGGGGTCGTCCTGCTTGAGCCGCCCCAGCTCGCGCTGCAGCTGCTTGACCCGCTGGGCCAGGCCGTACAGATCCATCCCGACGAGGAGGTTGCGTTTGGCCAGATCAAGGTCTACGGCAGGCGCCCCGCCGACCTTCCTTCCGCTGGGGACGTCCTGCACAACCCCGGCTCTGGCCGCGACCTGCACGCCGTCGCCGATTTTCAGATGCCCGGTGACGCCGACCTGGCCGCCCAGCACCACCTGATTGCCGACCTCAACCGAACCTGCCACACCCACCAGCGAGACGATCAGGCAATGGGCGCCGATGTGCGTGCCGTGGCCGATGGAAATCAGATCTGCGAACTTCGTGCCCGTGCCGATGCGAGTCTCCCCCATCGCAGCTCGCTCGACAACGCAGCCTGAGCCGATCTCCACATCGTCCTCGATCACCACAATGCCGGTCTGAGGGATCTTGTGATGAGCGCCGTCGTGCGTGGCGTAGCCGAAGCCGTCGTTCCCGATGACCGTGTTTGCGTGAATTATCACGCGATTGCCGAGCACGCATCCGTCGTAAACCACGACATTGGGGTAGAGAATGGACTCATCGCCTACCCGGCCATTGACGCCCACGTAGGCGCCGGGATACAGCACGCAATCGCGGCCGATCGACGCGCCGGTCTCGACGACCGCATGGGGATGGATGATTGATCCTTGGCCGATGGTTGCTTGTGGATGAACAGAAGCAAGGTTGCTCACGCCGTTGACGGCCTCGCCGACAGGCTGCGGATGCCGGCGTGATCCATGCAGCGCCACCATGGCATTGCGAAACGCGAAGTATGGATCATCCGCAATCACATGAATCACCTTTGGCGGGCATGGTGTGTCGGGGGCCATGATTACGGCGGCGGCTTGCGTCGTAGGCAGAAAACGGGCGTACTTCGTGTTGGCCAGAAACGTCAACTGGTCCGGCCGTGCATCATCGATAGGCGCGCAGCCAGTGATAACCACTGAGCCATCACCGCCGGCAAGAGTAGCGCCAATTCGATCCGCGAGTTGGACCAACTGCATAGACATCGTCCACTGAGCTACGAAGGTAGGCGGCTGGCGCCTCGCGGTCAATCCACCGGCCGGTTGGGCTTGCCTTGTTGGGGCGTTGGCACGCCGGTATGCTCCCTCAACTCCTATGCGTCCACCCACAGTCCCTCCAGCGCGCTATCTCGTTCCCTTCGCTTGGGTGTTGCTGGTTGCGCAGGCGATTTGCGGGCAGGCGCTAGAGGAGCGAGAAGCGGACTTCGCAGATCGACCAATCCTGGCGATCCAAATTGAAGGGCTCAAGCGAGTCCAGGAGCAGTTGGTGCGGAACCAACTCCGCTCTGCGGTCGGCGACCCGTATGACCCACAAACCGTCAAGGACGATGTGGCCCTGCTGTATCGGCTGGGTGAGTTCAAGTCCGTCACCGCGGAGGCCGAGCTGCAGCCCGACGGCACAGTGGTGCTGATCTATCGTGTGATCGAGGCGGCAATCATCGCCGAGGTCCAAGTCGTGGGCAATAAGGTCATCCCCGATCAGGACCTGCTGGCGGCGACCCGGCTTGTCAGAGGCGTTCCGCGAGACGAGTTCCTCATCGAGAACGCGAAGCGAGCGATCGCATCGCTCTATCGCCAGCGCGGGCACTACCTCACGACCGTCTCCGTAGACGAATCGGAGCTGGAGGATTCGGGGATTCTCTTCTTCCGGGTCATCGAGGGACCTCGCGTAAAGATCAGGGCGATCGAATTCGACGGTAACCAGGCATTCACTTATGAACAGTTGCACGCCGAGATCAAGACCCGGACCGCCTTGCCGCTCTTTCGGCGAGGCGAACTCGACGAGGACAAACTCAGTGACGACGTGGCGGCCCTGGACAAGTTCTATAAGGATCGCGGCTACTTGGACGTTCGAGTGGATCGCACCGTCGGGCTCAGCCCCGATAACACTGAGGTGAAGGTGACCTTCCTGATCGTCGAAGGCCGGCAATTCACGCTGCGATCGATTCAGACCGAACCGGATCCGCTACGGGTGTTTGCTCGCGACCAGATCGCCGCATTGATGGTCATCAAACCCGGAGATGTCTACCGTCGTGACAAGATCCGCAAGTCGCTGCAAGTGCTCCAGGATACCTACGGACTTATGAGTTACCTGGACGTGAGAATAGATGCGTCGGAGCTGCGCAGGGGTGACGAACCGCAGGTTGATCTGCTGCTTCAGATCGACGAGGGCAAGCAGTACAGGGTCGGGCTGGTTCACGTCAAGGGCAACTTCCTGACGCGTGACAAGGTCATTCGCCGCCACGTCCGACTTCACCCGGGGCGCCCATTCGACGCCAGGGAAATCGGGCGCTCGACCGAGCGGATCCGCCAAACCCGGCTGTTCAACGACGTGCACATTACGGTGCAGGATCCGGACCCGGACGATCCCCAATTCCGCGATGTGCTGGTTGAAGTCAAAGAGGCCAACACCGGTTCGATAAACTTTGGCGTTGCGGCGGGCTCAGATACAGGGGTGTTCGGCGAGTTCTCCGTGGTTCAAAGGAACTTCGATATCACCGACCTACCCGAATCGCTGCGCGAGCTTCTCAGCGGCCGGGCCTTCCGCGGCGCCGGACAGCGCTTCTCGATGACGTTCCGGCCGGGCGCTGAACTGTTCCAATATGTAGTCAGCCTGACCGAGCCATACCTCTTCGACACCAATAACTCGCTTCGCGTGAGCGGATCGTTTCGGGATCGTCGGTTCCGGAAGTATGACGAACAGCGGGTGAGGTTGGCAGCCAGTCTCGGCCGGCGGCTCGGCGACGTCTGGGACATTTCCGCCAACAGCCGATTCGAACGCGTCGAGCTGAACAACATCGATCCTACGGCCGCGACGGATGTGTTCGACGCTGCCGGCCCGGACGATCTCACTTCGCTGGGGCTGAGCCTCACCCGCTCCACGGTGCGCACGATCACCCGCCCCGCCAGAGGCAGCCGATTGGAATTGAGTGTTGACCAAGTCGGAGCCCTAGGCGGATCGTTCGACTTTACGACGGCGTCGGCCGACTATACGGTCTTCCTTTCCGTCCACGAGGACTTTCTGGGACGAAAGTCGATCCTCAAGCTCAAGTCCCGTGTGGGATACATCTTTGGCGGAGACGCGCCGATTTATGAGCGGTTCCTCATGGGAGGCCGCTCGTTCCGCGGGTTCGATTTCCGCGAAGTCAGCCCCAAGGGGATCCGAGCTGATACCGGCACGCAAGGCATCGACCCGGTCGGCGGACGATGGCTTGTGTTCCTCGGCGCGCAGTACGAGGTCCCGCTGATTCAAGAGGCGCTCACCGGCGTGGTCTTCCTCGATACCGGCACGGTCACCGATGACCCCGGCTTTGACGAGTACCGAAGCTCGATCGGGGCGGGAATCCGCATCTACATCCCGCAGTTCGGACCGGTGCCGATTGCCTTCGATCTCGCCATTCCAATCGAGAAGCAGACCGGCGACCGGACACAAGTCTTGAGCTTCAGTGTGGAGCTGCCGTTCTAGGACCGAGCCCGTGGATCGCCGGCCGTGGCCAGGCCCGCCAGCCGCTGAATGCGGAATCTCTGCCCGCGGGGTATTATCTTCAGCGAGGAATCCCGCCTCATACCGCCGGTTCTTACAGGATGACTGCCATGACCTCGAACAAACACTGGATCAATGTTCCCCTCGTCACCATCGTGCTGCTTTTCGGCGTAATCATGGGCAATCAAACTCCGGCTGCTCAGACGATTGCTCCCAAGGAGCCCGTCCTCGCCGCGGTCCAGATTGAATCGCTCTTC